>JBCDAK010000004.1:0-61210 GCA_039185545.1 Actinomycetota bacterium | reverse complement strand
GCCAGCGACGAGCCGCACGCGTTGCGAGGAGAACCGCAGGGCCGACGAGCGAGCTGCTCGGGGCGGCGGAGGGAAGCGCCAGTGACGAGCCGCACGCGTTGCGAGGAGAACCGCAGGGCCGACGAGCGAGCGACAGAAAGTGGCGCCGATCTTGCGATTTGTGTCACCTCATGGTTGAATGACATCAGCGTAGTTACATCGTCGGAAGGCCAAGGTCAAGCATTTCGGCGACATCCCCTGTGGATGACGCACGTCGACCGCCAGGAGACCACCCATGCAGTTCATCACCACGACGAGCATCACGATCAGCGCTACACCCGTCGAGCCCGAGGCCGACTGGCACGATCGCGCCAACTGCCTCGGTGTCGACCCCGACCTGTTCTTCCCCGAGCGGGGGGCGTCCACGCGGGAGGCGAAGGAGGTCTGCCGCGGCTGCGAGGTGCGCCACGACTGCCTCGAGTTCGCACTCCAGAACGGCGAGAAGTTCGGCATCTGGGGCGGACTCTCCGAGCGGGAGCGTCGCCGCATCCGCCGTCAGCGCGCCCAGGTCGCCCGGGCGTCGGTCGGCGCCTGACCCACGCCGTGCGGCACCGACCGCGCGGCCCGCGTGCCCATGTCGCTGCGGTAGCCTGAGGAGATGTTCGCATTTCTCGGTGGCAACGAAGCGATCATCGTCGTGGTGGTGATCCTGTTGCTCTTCGGTAGCTCGCAGGTACCGAAGCTCGCTCGCAACCTGGGCAAGGCGCAGAAGGAGTTCAAGGACGGCCTCGACGAGGCGCGTCAGGATTCCGAGTCGCCCGACAACACCTCCGCCTGAGTCCCGAGGCGACGCCGTCGTCGCCCACGAGCCGTCGCGGTCCGGTCCGCTCGCCCCACGTCGCGACTTCTAGCGTCCGGGCATGCATGCCGGAGACCAGGCCTGGCTCGATCGCGTGAACGAGGATCCGGTCGACGCCGACCAGCCGATCGTCGATCCCCATCACCATCTGTGGCCGCCCGAGGGTCCGCTGTTCTACGGGGTCGATGAACTCGCCGCCGACCTCGTCGGTGGACATCGGATCGTCGGCACCGTGTTCATCGAGTGTGGCGCCGGGTACCACGCCGACCGACCCGCTCATCTGTCGTCCGTCGGCGAGACCGAGTTCGTCGCGGCGTCCGCCGACGAGCTCGCCCGTCGCCACGTCGACGCACCACCGATTCTGGGCATCGTGGCATCGGCCGACCTGACCGACGTCGATCGACTCGACGAGGTGCTCGACGCACACACCGAGGCGTCGGGCGGTCGCTTCCGGGGGGTCCGCGACGCGCTCGCACGATCGGAGGAGCCCGAGGCGCACCGGATCCCGGGGATCAACGCGGAGGGCAAGGCTCACGACCCCGCGTTCCAGGCGGGGGTCCGACGGCTCGGTGAGCGTGGGTTGACCTACGACTCGTGGCACTTCCACTATCAGAATCGGGACTTCCTCGAGCTCGCCCGCGCAGCATCCGAGACCACGATGGTCCTCGACCACTTCGGTACCCCGGTCGGAGTGGGGTCGTACGCCGGGCGTCACGACGAGATCTTCGAGACCTGGCGTGACGACATCTCGGCGATCGCCGCGATGCCGCACACGGTCGCCAAGCTCGGCGGCCTGGCGATGCCCGACAACGGTTTCGGATTCGATGCGGCCGAGAGCCCGCCGACCTCCGACGAACTCCTCGACGCTCAGCGTCGGTGGTACGAGCACACGATCGAGGCGTTCGGGCCCGAACGCTGCATGTTCGAATCGAACTTCCCGGTCGACCGGTTCAGCCTGTCGTACACCGTGTACTGGAACGCGATGCAGAAGCTCGCCGCGCAGTGTTCGGCGCCGGAACGCGACGACCTGTTCCGCGGGACCGCGACGCGCGTCTATTCACTCGACGACTGACGTCGCCGGTGTCTGCGGCGGTCAGTTCGAGCGGGCGGCGGCCAGCTCGTCGCTGCGTCGCGTCTTGAGGATCCGTCGCCGCTCACGCTCGCTGCAGCCGCCCCAGACGCCGTGGTCGATCCGTTCCTCGAGCGCGTACTCGAGGCAGCGGGAGAGAACGGGGCATCCGCGGCAGATCTTGCGGGCCTTGTCGACGCCCACCCCGTCGCTGGGGAAGAACGTGGCCGGCGGGTGGAGGCGGCACTTGCCGTCGGCCATCCAGGCCGTTTCGGAATCGGGGTCGGGGTCGGGGGTGGCGACCAGCTCGTCGGGGCGGCCATTGAGCCGGGCGACGACGTCGTCACCGAGTCCGACGGCGTTCTCGCCCCCACCCTCGGTGGAGCGAGGGGAGCGCTTCGATCGCTTGATCATCGTGGTCGGCCTTTCGGTGGGCGGAGGGGGTGCGGACGAGCGTCGTGTCGTCCGATCAGTCTGACGCTCGTGGAGTGGTCGTGGTTCCCGTTTGTCTGTCTGTTTCGCGGATTCACACCTGGCTCACACACACCGTTGACGTGGGGCACGTCGAGAGGTGCGACGAGGTGGTGTGTCTGCTGGCGGTACGTCCGTGTCACCGGTTCGAATGTCGATCGTAACCCAACCGTCATCTCTTCGCCACTCCGGAGAGTGCGAGCCTGCGGGCCGTGGTCGTCGGGGCCGCCCACGACCCCTCGGGACGTGAGTCGGTAGAGTCCGCCACATGACCGACGTCGAGGAATCCGCGGCGCCGCGAGCGCACGCACGCATCGTCTATCTGGGCCCGGTCTCACCTCACTGGGAGGTGTACGGCGACTGGGGCGACCGCCAGGTGCTCGACGAGTTCCGCGCCCGCGTCCTCGCCCGCCTCGTGCTGCTCCCGCGAGAGGATCCGCAGTTCCGTCGCAACCGCGAGCGCATCGTCCGCGACGCGGAGCGCGAGCTCATCTCCATCGAGTGGGACCTCGGCATCCCCACCGAAGTCCAGCCCGAGGCGGCGCAGCCCGAGGTGGTCGAGAGCAGCGCCGAGCCCGCGGCGCCCGACGCCGCCGACGGATCAGACGCCACGGCGGCCGAGTCCGACGCCGAGTCGGTCCCTGCCGACTCCTCGTCCGAGAACTGAGCGGCCGTGGCCGGCGTCGACGACTGGCCGGCACCCGTCGACCCCTCCCCGTCCGGGGTCGACGACCGGTTCCTCAATCGTGAACTCAGCTGGCTGCAGTTCAACGAGCGGGTCCTCGCGCTCGCTCGGGAGTCCGGCATCCCGCTGCTCGAACGGGCGAAGTTCTGCGCCATCGCGTCGACGAACCTCGACGAGTTCTTCCAGGTGCGCGTGGCTGCGCTCAAGGAGCAGATCGAGGCGGGCATCGACCGCCCGACCGCCGACGGCCGAACCCCGCAACAGCAGCTCGCCGACATCTTGACCCTCGTCCCCGACTTCGTCGAACGTCTCGACCGGACCTTCGTCGACGAACTCGTGCCGGCGTTGGCCGCCGAGGGCGTCGAGATCGTGTCGTGGGACGACCTCGATCCCGACGAGCGTGCCGAACTCGACGGCTGGTACCACGAGCGGGTCTTCCCCGTGCTCACGCCGTTGGCGGTCGACCCGGGGCACCCGTTCCCGTACATCTCCGATCTCGCGCTGTCGCTCGCCGTCAACGTGGCCGACCCCGAGACCGGCGACCGCCGCTTCGCCCGCCTGAAGGTGCCCCGCGTCTTCCCGCGGCTCGTCGAGGTCGGAGTCGGGCGATTCCTGCCGGTCGAGCAGCTCATGGCCGCCAAGCTCGACACGCTGTTCACGGGCATGATCGTCGAGGAGTGGGCGACGTTCCGGGTCAGCCGCAATGCCGACCTCACACTCGAAGAGGAAGAAGCCGAGGATCTCCTCGAAGCGGTCGAGATGGAGCTCCGCCGCCAACGGTTCAACGCGCCGGTCCGCCTCGAGGTCGCACACGACATCGGAGCCGAGCTGCTCGACCTGCTCGTGAAGGAGCTCGACCTCGAGCACGGCGACGTCACCCACCATCGGGCCCCGCTCGATCTCAGCTGTCTGTGGGAGCTGATGGGCCTCGATCGTCCCGACCTGAAGGACGAGCCGTGGGATCCCGTCACCGCCGGACGACTCGCCGCAGCCGAGGACTCCGAGAAGCCGATCTTCGACGTGATGCGGCACCGGGGGATCCTCGTCCACCATCCGTACGAGAGCTTCTCGACGAGTGTCGAGGAGTTCATCGCGCAGGCCGCCGTCGACCCCAAGGTCCAGTCGATCAAGATGACGCTGTACCGGGTCGACGGCGACAGCGCGGTCATTCGCAGCCTCATCCGGGCCGCCGAGCGCGGCAAGCAGGTGGCGGTGCTCGTCGAGCTGAAGGCCCGCTTCGACGAGGCGGCCAACGTGCAGTGGGCGCGCCAGCTCGAACGAGCCGGCGTGCACGTGGTGTACGGGATGGTCGGGCTGAAGACCCACTCGAAGATCGTGCTGGTCGTGCGCGACGACGGCGACCAGCTCCGTCTGTACTGCCACGTCGGGACGGGCAACTACAACGCGAAGACCGCCCGGATCTACGAGGACATCGGCCACTTCACCTGCGACCCCGACATCGGCGACGACGCGCTGCGGCTGTTCAACCACCTCACCGGGTACAGCCGGGCCGTCGACTATCGCACACTGCTCGTGGCGCCGAAGCACCTCCGCAACCAGTTGCTCGACCTCATCGACAACGAGGCGACCTTCGGTTCCGACGGCCACATCACGCTGAAGTGCAACTCGATCAACGATCCCGAGATCGCCGAAGCGTTGTACGCCGCATCGGCGGCGGGGGTGCGGGTCGACCTCGTCGTGAGAGGGATCTGTTCGGTGCGTGCGGGAGTTCCCGGGCTGTCCGACAACATCCATGCCCGAAGCATCCTCGGCCGGTATCTCGAGCACAGCCGGATCTATCGGTTCGCCCACGGCAACCTCGTCGACGGCCGGCGGCTGGTCGCCGGTGAGTCCGACGCGCTGCACCTGATCGGCTCGGCCGACCTGATGCCGCGCAACCTCAACCGACGTGTCGAGGTGCTCGCCCCGATCGTCCACACCCGTCACATCGCCTGGCTCGACCAGGTGCTCGACTTCCTCCTCGCGGACGACATCGTGCGCTGGGAGCTGGATGCCGACAACGACTGGCGACGGATGGGACCGACCGACGACTTCCGGCCGCACGCCCAGGAGCGGCTCTTCCGCTGGGTCGTCGAGCAGCAGACCGCCGGTCGTCCCGGCTCCTGATCGACCCCAGATCGCTCGTGCGGCCGTCACCTCGGCGGCCCCCGGCGGCTTGTTCGCCTCGGCGGCGCCGTGCGTTCACCTGTGGTTCATCCAAGCGGGCGACGCGTTCACCTGGGTTGCTTAGCGTGCGCGACCGCGTCACTCGGACGGGTGCCGCACCGTGAACACGTCACCGACCCCCTGTGAGGAGATTCAGCGTGAACAAGAAGCATCGCATCATCGCGGGCATCGCGAGCCTGTCGCTCGTCGTCGCCGCCTGCGGAAGCGACGACGAGGAGACCGAAGAGACCGAGGCGCCGGCAGAGGACGACGCCTCCGACTCGGCATCGGCCTCGGAGCCGATGGACGAGGAGGAGGACGCCTCGGCCTCGGAGCCGATGGACGAGGAGGAGGACGCCTCGGCCTCGGAGCCGATGGAGGACGAAGACGACGCCATGGAGGAGGAAGAGGAGCCCGAGGCTCCCGCGGAGGTCTCCGGCACCCTCGTCGGTGCCGGCGCGTCGTCGCAGGCCGCTGGGATGACCGGTTGGCAGGTCGGCTTCCAGGAGCTGAACCCGGGCGCCACGATCGAGTACGACCCGATCGGTTCGGGCGGTGGTCGTGAGCGCTTCCTCGAGGGCGCCACCTCGTTCGCCGGCTCCGACGCCGCTCTCGACGAGGAGGAGTTCGCCGCCTCGATCGAGCGCTGCCCCGGTGAGCAGGGCGCGATCAACCTCCCGCACTACATCTCGCCGATCGCGGTCCCGTACAACCTCCCGTCGCTCGAGGGTCAGCTGAACCTCACGCCGGAGCTCATCGCCGGCATCTTCGCCAACCAGATCACCAACTGGAACGATCCGGCCATCGCCGAGGTCAACCCCGACCTCACGTTCCCGGATCTGGCGGTGAACCCCGTCCACCGTTCGGACGACTCGGGCACCACCGAGAACTTCACCGACTACATGGCGCAGACCGCTCCCGACATCTGGACCTTCGGTGCCATCGAACCGTGGGACATCGACGGTCCGGGTGGCGGTGAAGGCGGACAGGGCACCTCGGGTGTCGTCGCCGCCGTCGCCGCCGGTGAGGGCTCGATCGGCTATGCCGACGCCTCGCAGATCGGTGACCTTCCTGCCGCTGCGGTGGGCGTGGCCGATGAGTTCGTGCCGTTCAGCGCCGAAGCGGCCGGTCGCATCGTCGATGCGTCCGAGCGCACGGGCGGACAGTCGGAGTTCGACTTCGCGATCAACGTGAACCGCAACCCCGACTCGGCCGACACGTACCCGATCGCCCTGGTCAGCTACCACATCGTCTGCCTCGAGTACGACAACCAGGAAGAGCTCGACCTCGTCAAGGCGTTCATGACCTACATCGGGTCCGAGGAAGGTCAGGCCGCCTCGGGCGCCTCGGCCGGCTCGGCCCCGATCTCCCCGGAGGTCCGCGAGGAGATCCTCGTCTCGATCGACGCCATCAGCCTCGCCGGCTGATCGATCGGTCTCGGAACCACATCCACCCCTGACCTCCCCCTGACGATCGTGGCCGGCGCCGTTCTCCACCTGGAGTACGGTGTCGGCCACGTCGTCGTCGGGCTCTCGGCCTCGGCGGGCGACCCCCGCCGGTGCTGTCGGGATCGTCAGGTCCATGCCCAGAACCGCCCCCTGATCACCCGGAGTCTTCGCTCGTGACGATCACCGAGACACCACCCTCGGAACCCGACCAGCAACCCGACACGACGATCGATCAGCCGGTCGGCAAGGCGGGCGACAAGATCTTCTTCGGACTGTCGTTCGGCGCCGCCTCGCTCATCCTCGTCACGCTCGCCTGCGTGGCGATCTTCCTGTTCGTCCAGGGTCGCCAAGGCGTCACCGCCGACCCGTCGAACTTCGACGGTGATCAGGGCTTCCTCGAGTACGTCGGTCCGTTCCTCTTCGGAACGATCTACATCTCGGCGATCGCACTGCTGCTGGCCACACCGGTCGCCATCGCCGTGGCCCTGTACGTGAGCCACTACGCACCGAAGCGGCTCGCGCAGACCCTCGGCTACTTCATCGATCTGCTCGCCGCGATCCCCAGCGTGGTCTACGGACTCTGGGGCATCTCGGTGCTCGCCCCGATCCTCGCCGACACCCTCATGCCCTGGTTGCGCGACAACCTCGGCTTCCTCCCCTTCTTCGGCTCCGACGTGGTGCTCTCGCCGAGTGGACGATCCACCCTGACGGTCGGGATCGTGCTCGCCGTCATGGTGCTCCCCATCATCACGGCGGTCTCCCGCGAGGTGTTCATGCAGACGCCCCGTCTGCACGAGGAAGCCTCGCTGGCCCTTGGTGCCACCCGCTGGGAGATGATCCGCCAGGCGGTCATCCCCTACGGCCGCTCCGGTGTGATCTCGGGCGCCATGCTCGGCCTCGGACGAGCGCTCGGCGAGACGATGGCGGTCGCCATCATCCTCTCGCCGTCGTTCGGCTACTTCTGGGACGTCCTCACCAACTCGAACTCCAACTCGATCGCCGCCAACATCGCGCTCCAGTTCCCCGAAGCGGCGGGCGTGGCCGTCGATCGGCTCATCGCCACCGGCCTCGTCCTCTTCATCATCACCTTCGCCGTGAACGCGATCGCTCGACGAATCGCCAGCGCCGGATTCTCGGGAGCAGACGGATGAGCCTCACCGAAGAACGCATCACGCCCGACCCGGAGCTCGACACCGCCGGGATCGACATGCGCAGCGGCAGCCTCGACGGCTGGCCGATGCTCGCCATCGTGGGCGGTTCCGTCGCGGTCGCTGCGCTCACGTGGCTGCCGTCGGGTTCCGTCAACTGGGCCCGGTGGATCGTCGTGTCGCTCGCGCTGTACATCCTCGGCACCGCGATCATCTCCCGCATCGTCGAGTCACCGCGCCAAGCGACGGATCGGGTCGCTCGGGCGGTCATGACGACGGCGTTCGTGATCGTGTTGCTCCCGCTGGTGTCGGTCGTGTGGACCGTGGTCGAGCGCGGGTCCAACCGGTTCGACCTCGACTTCTTCACCACCACGATGCGTGGGGTGATCGGCGAAGGTGGCGGCGGTTACCACGCCATCGTCGGCACGCTGATCGTCACCGGACTCACGGCGGTGTTCTCCATCCCGTTCGGTCTGTTCACGGCGATCTATCTCGTCGAGTACTCCAACAACGGCAAGTTCGCCAAGATGGTCACCGGACTGGTCGACGTCATGACCGGCATTCCCTCGATCGTCGCCG
The DNA here is from genome assembly GCA_039185545.1 of Actinomycetota bacterium. Taxonomy (GTDB): domain Bacteria; phylum Actinomycetota; class Acidimicrobiia; order Acidimicrobiales; family Ilumatobacteraceae; genus Ilumatobacter_A. The sequence continues at coordinate 52,806 of JBCDAK010000004.1, read as the reverse complement.
GCCTCTTCGCCTACGCCCTGTTCGTGCTGCTCGACGGTCCCGGTCACACGTCGGGACTCGCCGGCGCGGTGGCACTCACGTTGCTCATGACGCCGGTTGTCGTGCGAACGTCGGAGGAGATGCTGCGGCTCGTGCCGAACGAGCTCCGCGAGGCGTCGTACGCCCTCGGCGTGCCCCGGTGGAGGACCATCACCAAGGTGGTGCTGCCGACGGCGATGTCGGGCATCCTCACCGGCATCGTGCTCGCCGTCGCACGCGTGGTGGGCGAGACCGCCCCGCTGCTCATCACGGTCGGCATCACGACCGACGTGAACTGGAACCCGTTGGACGGCCGCATCGCCACGCTGCCGGTCTTCTCGTACAACTCGTACAAGTTCCCGACTCTGCCCCCCGAGGCGAGCATCGACCGGGCGTGGGCCGCCGCACTCACCCTCGTGGTGATCGTGGGCATCTTGTTCTCGCTCGCCCGCATCCTGTCGTCCATCCTCAAGCCGAAGGGAGAGCGGTGATCGCATCGATCGATCGCTCGCTTCTCGCCCACTCGTCCACTCCCACCTACCGTCTGATCCAGATCGACCGATCCGATCGCTCGACCACCCATCACCCGAAGGGCCCGCACGATGACCGACACCAGCCGCACCGCCGCTGAGCAGGCGACTCAGCAGAGGACCCAGCAGATGACCGAGCAGGCAGAAGGAAGTCCCGACGATCTGGCATCGGTCGCCGCGCGTGCCGAGGCCTACGTGCCGTCGGGCGAGACCCGCAACCGGATCGACGTGTCGAACCTCGACATCTACTACGGCGACTTCCTCGCGGTTCACGACGTGTCGATGACGATCTTCCCCACGTCGATCACCGCGCTGATCGGTCCGTCCGGGTGTGGCAAGTCGACGTTCCTACGTTCGCTGAACCGGATGCACGAGGTCATCAACGGTGCGTACGTCGACGGGTCGGTCGTCATCAACGGGATGGATCTGTACGGCAAGGATGTCGACCCGGTCGCGGTGCGTCGCAAGGTCGGCATGGTGTTCCAGCGTCCCAACCCGTTCCCCACGATGTCGATCGCCGACAACGTGCTCGCCGGCAAGAAGCTCAACTCGAAGCGGATGTCGAAGGGCGATGCCGAAGCGCTGGTCGAGAAGTCGCTGCGCGGTGCGAACCTCTGGGAAGAGGTGAAGGACCGTCTCGACAAGCCCGGGTCGGGCCTCTCGGGTGGTCAGCAGCAGCGTCTGTGCATCGCCCGCGCCATCGCGGTCGAGCCCGACGTGCTCCTCATGGACGAGCCGTGCTCGGCGCTCGATCCGATCTCGACCCTCGCGATCGAGGAACTGATGCTCGAGCTGAAGCAGCAGTACAACATCGTGATCGTCACGCACAACATGCAGCAGGCCGCCCGTGTCTCCGACCGAACGGGGTTCTTCTACATCGAGGGCACCGGCAAGCCGGGCCTCCTCATGGAGATGGACACGACCGAGAAGATCTTCTCGAACCCGTCGCGCCAGGAGACCCAGGACTACGTGACGGGCCGGTTCGGCTGATGTCGCAGGACCTCCGCAGCTCGTTCCACGGGCAGCTCGACGAGGTCCGCACCGGCATCGCACGTCTCTGCGCCGGGGTGACCGAGCTGGTTCCCCGTGTGACCGAGATCCTCCTCGACGCCGACCTCGAGTCGGCCGAGTACGTCATCCTCGGTGACGTCGAGTACGACGAGAAGTCGCAGCTCCTCGAGGAGCAGTGCTTCCAGCAGATCGCGCTCCAGGCACCGGTGGCCAACGATCTCCGCGAGCTGGTGTCGGCGATCAAGATCATCGCCGACGTCGAACGGTCGGCCGATCTGTGCGTCAACATCTGCAAGGGTGCCCGCCGCATCTACAGCCACACGCTCGACGCACAGCTCCGCGGGATCATCACCAAGTGCGGTGCGCAGGCGGCCACGGTGTTCAAGGAGGCGACCGAGGCGTACCTCAATCGTGACGCCACTCGCGCCGCCGCGCTCCACGACATGGACGCGTACCTCGACGATCTCCATCGCCAGTTCATCCAGGTGATCTTCGAGCGCCACGCCGCCGACTCGATCGACCTCCAGGTCGCCGTGCAGCTCGCGGTGATCGCCCGCTTCTACGAACGGATCGGCGACCACGCGGTCAACATCGGCGACCGCACCCGCTACATCATCGACGGGTGGCTGCCCGAGACTCCCTACGCCGAGAGCCACAACGACGTCCCCCCGGTGGCGGGGTCCACGGCGCCACCGGATGTGAGCTGACCATCGGCCGCCCGAGGTATTCGTGATGATCTTCGTTGCGTCGATCGCGACGCTCCTGGTCGGTCTGGCGGTCGGATGGTTCCTCGCCTCCGCCCGGATCCGGTCCGACGAGGAACGTGATCCGACCGGCGGCACCGACCGAGCGGTCGTCGTGCCCGGCGAGGAGCGTGACGACTCGATCGCCGACCTCGGTCTCGTGCTCCGGCTTGCGGCCAACGAGCTCGATCTCGGTGTGGTCGTCGGCGACTCGCGAGGCAAGATCGTCTACCGCAACCGCACCGCGACCGAGATCGGTGACACCCACACCGGGGTGTTGATCGAGTCGCATCTCGACTCGGCACTCGACCGGGCGCGAGTCGGCGGGCGTGCCGACGAGACGATCGAGATGCACGGCCCGCCCCGGCAGGCGTTCCGGGTGCGCGCCGAACCGATGGAGCAGGGATTCGCGGTCGCCACGTTCGAAGACGTGAGCGAGCGGATCCGGATCGACTCGATGCGCACCGACTTCGTCGCGAACATCTCCCACGAGCTGAAGACGCCGGTCGGGGCGATCGCCGTGCTCGCCGACGCTCTCGACGGGTCGTCCGATCCCGAGTTGATCGAGCGCGTCCGGGTGCGGTTGGCGAGCGAGGCCCACCGAGCCGCGAAGTCGATCGACGACCTGCTCGAGCTCGCTCGCATCGAGACGGGCACCCGGCTCAACGAGGCGGTCCAGATCGATGATGTGGTGCACGCGGCGATCGAGCGGGCACGCGACCTCGCGCGGTCGAGTGATGTGTCGGTCTCGGCGTTCGATGCACGCAACGACATCACGGTGCGCGGCGACGCCCGTCAGCTCGAGTCGGCGATCGGCAACCTGGTCGAGAACGCGGTGAAGTACAGCGACCCCGGTGGCCTCGTGCAGGTCCGCACCCGTGTCGACGACCGGTTCGTCGAGATCATGGTCGCCGACCAGGGGATCGGGATCCCACAGCGCGACCTCGATCGGATTTTCGAGCGGTTCTATCGGGTCGATCGTGCGCGGAGTCGGAGCACGGGAGGCAGCGGCCTCGGCCTCTCGATCGTTCGCCACGTCGCCCAGAACCACGGCGGTGAGGTGCTCGTGTCGTCGCAGGAAGGCGAGGGCACCACGTTCGTCCTCCGACTCCCGGCTGCACTGTTGATGGAGGGCGATGACGCCGGCGGCCATCGACCGCTCGAGTCGGGACGAGCCGCCGACGGCTCGAACGCCTCGACGTCCGACGACGCCTCTCCCGCGGTGACCGATCAGGCCGACCGATCGGGGCCCGACACCGAGACCGCCGCCGACATCTCAGCGAGAACGAGGAGATCCCCCAGTGAGTGACGCAACCATCCTGGTCGTCGAGGACGAGCAGAGCTTCGTCGACGCACTCTCGATCGGGTTGGCCCGCGAGGGGTTCGACGTCGAGTACGCGACCGACGGCGCCGAGGCGCTCGAACGTTTCGACAGCGTCGCTCCCGACCTGGTGCTCCTCGACGTGATGTTGCCGAAGGTGAGCGGGATCGACGTGTGCCGCCAGCTCCGCAAGCGGTCGCAGGTGCCGATCATCATGGTCACGGCCAAGAGCACCGAGATCGACACCGTGGTGGGGCTCGAGGTCGGTGCCGACGACTACGTGACCAAGCCGTACCGCCTGCGCGAACTCGTCGCCCGCATCCGCGCCGCGCTCCGTCGCGGTCCGTCGGTCGACGGCGTGCAACTCATGACGTCCGACGTGCTCAGCGTCGACGGCGTGCAGCTCGATCCGCACCAGCACCGGGTCGAGGTCGACGGTGAGGAGGTCACGCTGCCACTGAAGGAGTTCGAGCTGCTGCACCTGCTGCTCGCGAACGCCGGCCGGGTCCTGCCGCGGGAGACCCTGATCGACCGCGTGTGGGGCAGCGACTACGTCGGCGACACCAAGACCCTCGACGTCCACATCAAGCGTCTCCGGGCGAAGATCGAACACGACCCGTCGCACCCCGTCCGCATCACCACCATTCGCGGCCTCGGCTACAAGTACACGCGGTAGCTGTTCTCGGTGGCTCACCTCGACCTCCGCTGACGCCGTGTCCGCTTTCGCCCGGGCCAGATCCGGACGCTGTCCGCTTTCGCCCGGGCCAGATCCGGACACTGTCCGCTTTCGCCCGGGCCAGATCCGGACACTGTCCGCTTCCGCCCGGGCCAGATCCGGACACCTCATCACGTTCTGGGTCTGACCCCAGACGTGATCACCTCGTCACGTTCTGGGTCTGACCCCAGACGTGATCAGCGGGGAAGGACGTAGCTGCCCTGGGCGACCGAGGTGGGGCGGGTCTCGTCGTCGGTCCACACCGTGACCGAGCCGACGATCGTGCGTGAGCCGACCGACTCGGTGACCGCCTTGGCGTGGATCGTCGGACCCTGAGCGGGGCGCAGGAAGCGGATCGACAGCTCCGACGTGAGCGCCATCGGCTCGATGCGCCCGATCGCCGCGAACACGAGATACCACAGCACCGAATCGGCGAGACCGAATTGCGTGGGCCCCGAGATGAAACCACCGGGTCGGATCGACTCGGGACGCACATCGCTCCGAGCCGTCGCCCACCCGTCGCCGAGCCCGGTGCACCGATTCGGTGATCCCGGAAACGAGGTCCGCACCATCTCGTTGACGGCGTCGGCCGTGATCAACGACCCGTCGTCGTCGGTCACCCGAGGATCTCCCCGAGCGCTGCGAGCAGCGTGGTGACACTCCGCTGGCGCGCGGTGTGGCCCATGGTGCCGATGCGCCACACCTTCCCGGCGACCGGTCCGAGGCCGCCACCGATCTCGATGCCGTACTCCATCAGCAGTCGCCGGCGGACACCGGCCTCGTCGAGACCGTCGGGCAGGCGACCCTCGGGGATCCGGATCGAACTGAGCGGGGCGAGACGGTGACCCTCGGCGGCGAACAGTTCGAAGCCGAGGTCGACCATCCCCGCCTTGACCGCATCGCCGGCAGCGAGGTGGCGGGCGCGGACCTCGTCGAGGCCCTCGTCGAGGACGGCACCGAGGCCGGCGTGCAGCGACATGATCATCGAGATCGGAGCGGTGTGGTGGTACGCCCGGGCGCCGTCGCTGCCCACGTAGGCCGCGATCATGTTGAGGTCGAGATACCACGACTGCGGCGTCGGACGGATGCGACCCATCGCCCGGTCTGACACGGTGAGAGGAGCCAGGCCCGGTGCCACGCCGAGGCACTTCTGGGTGCCGCTGTAGGCGACGTCGACCTGCCACTCGTCGACCTTCAGTTCCTCGCCGCCGAGCGACGTGACGCAGTCGGCCAGCAGCAGCGCCTCACCCTTGGCGGCACCCATCGCAGCGACGTCACTGCGGACGCCGGTCGACGTCTCGGCGTGCACCATCGCGTACATGGCCGGACCAGGGTGCGCATCGACCATGCGCTCGACGTCGACGGGAGTGCCCCACTCGTGATCGACGGCGATCGCCTCGGCGCCCGTCCGGCGGACCACGTCGACCATCCGACCGCCGAACACGCCGTTCACGCCCACGACCACGGTGTCGCCCGGGCCGACGAAGTTGACGATCGCCGCCTCCATTCCGGCGGACCCCGTGGCCGACACGGGGAACGTCAGCCGATTCTCGGTCGCGAAGACGGTGCGCAGCCGGTCGTTGGTCTCGTCGAGCAGGGCGATGAACTCGGGGTCGAGATGGCCGAGCATCGGGCGGCCGAGCGCCTCGACCGCCTCGGGATACGGGTTGCACGGGCCGGGACCCATCAGGAGTCGGTCGCTGAGCGTCACGCGGGCGACTGTAGAACGGCGGCGGCCGACACTCACCCCCGGCCGGACACCGCCCGCCGCGAGTGGGATCCGGCGCTCACTCGCCGAGGGTCGTGCGCTGCGTAGGATCCGGTCGTGAGTTCACGCGTCGATGCCGCACCAGCGGCGCCGATGTCGAAGTTCACGCGACTCGCCATCACCCACGCCCTCATGATGGGCGGCGACGCGGCCATGGTCGTGGCCCTCGCCGATTCCTTCTTCTTCTCGGTGAGCCTCGACTCGGCGCGGACGCAGGTGCTGCTGTTCCTCGCGATCAGCTTCGCACCGTTCCTCTTCGTGGCCCCGCTGATCGGTCCCATCATCGACCGCGCGGCCGGTGGTCGCCGGCTCGTCATCCAGATCATCGCCGTCATCAGAATCGTGTTGCTCCTCCTGATGGCTCGGTACATCGACGGGCTCGCGCTCTTCCCGCTGGTCTTCCTCTCGCTCGTGCTGCAGAAGAGTTACGCCATCTCGAAGTCGGCGTTGGTGCCGTCGACCGTGCGATCAGAGCGCGAGCTGGTCGAGGCCAACTCGAAGCTCGGTCTGGTCGCCGGCATCGTCGGCGCGGTGATGGTCCTCCCTGCCGCTGTGCTGCTGCAGCTGGTCGGCTCGGCCGGGGCGCTCGCCTGGGGTGCGTTGCTGTTCGCCGGCGGGTTCGTCTCGGCGTTGCGTCTGCCGAAGGAGGTCGTCGCAGCCGAGCCGGCCGACTCCGAGGAGAGCGATCAGCTCCGGTCCGAGTCACTGCAGACGGCGGCACTCGTGATGACCGTGCTGCGCGCGAACGTCGGGTTCACGTTCTTCCACCTCGCGTTCTGGTTGCGGTCGCAGGATCACGGCACGCTGCTGTTCGGTGCGGCGGTGGGCGCCTCGGCGCTCGCCACGATGACCGGGAACGCCATCGCACCACGACTGCGGGACCGGTTCCGCGAAGAGACGATGTTGTCGGCCGCGCTTGTGATCAGCGCTGTCGCCGGGATCGGTCTCGCTCTCCTCGGCGGCACCATCGCCGCCGTCCTGCTCGCCGCAGTGGTCAACTTCGTCGCTGCGCTCGGACGGCTGGGATTCGAGAGCATCGTCCAACGCGACGCACCCGGGGCGAATCGCGGCCGGGCCTTCGCCAAGTTCGAGACCCGATTCCAGTTCGCGTGGGCCCTCGCCGGTTTCGTCGCGGTGGCGCTCAGCGCCCCGGGGTGGGTCGGGTTCCTCGTCGTCGGGCTCGCCGCCGCTGCCGCCCTGGTGCAGTTGCGGGTCGCCGGACCCGAACTGCGGCGCCCGGGTGGTCGCGGGCGCCGCGGCCGGTCGCGCCGCCGATCGGCGGCGGGGCGCAGCGGGAAGCGTCGCCGATCGGCGACCGGTCGCTCCCCGTCGGGGCGGTCGACCACGGGGTCCGCGACGCGGTCGGCGCGCGCGCTTCCTCCGCCCGATCAGTCGACACGACTGCGCGCCGGGCCGGGCTCGACTCCGCCGGGTCGACGTGTCAGGAGTTCTCGGGGTCGACCCGAGCGAGCCACAGACCCGGAGCGTCGACCTCGTTCGGGGTCGGAATCGCGTCGGGATCGCGAAACAGACGGGTGATCCCGTCGTCGCCGGCGCGGTCGACGACACCCTGGACGAATGCCTTGCCGCGAGCGGTCTGCTCGGCGCCCAGGCGGACACCGAGGAGCCGCTCGACGAATCGATCGTCGGGTGACACCTCGGCGCGGCGGCGCCGCACGGCCTCGGCGATCTGGAGCGCGTTCCCTCCGATGACCCGGGCGGCCACGGCGTCGACCACCCAGTCGATCAATCCGATCGTGGTCGCCATGGCCGCGTCGAGGATCGGCTCCATGGCGAGCTGCTCCTGCGACCGCACGGCGCCCAGCAGCAGCTCCGGATCACCGAACGCCTGCTGCATGGCCGCCATCGGGTCGCCCGACTCGATGTCGAGCGAGCCCAGCTTGTCGGTCAGCGCCTGAGGATCGGGTCGGAACGCACCGACGTGGCGGCGGACGAGGTCGCGCACGTGGGTGGCGAGATGGTCGACGCCGAACAGGGTGGCGCCGGCGAGTTCGTGGGACAGCACCCACAGCCGCATCTCGTCGCGGGTGATCGACCACTGGTCGGCGAAGGCGTCGATCGTGGGAGGCACGAGCACCAGCGCAGGAGTGGCCCGAGGGATCGGGAGGTCGTAGACGCCGAACGCCTGGCGGGCGAGCGAGCCGACCATGGATCCGACGGCCATCCCCATCATGGCGGGCGCCATCATCTTCGAGATCCCGGCCATCATCTGTGCCATCGGGTCACCGGCGACCTCGGCGGGGAGGTCGTCGGTGCCTCCGAGCGATGTGGCCATCTCGGTGAACAGGGGGCGGTAGGCCTCGAGTGTCTCGGCCGCCCACTGTTGGGGCGTCGCCACCGACGGGGCGACCGTCGGCGCCTCGAGCCCCATCACGTCACCGACGTGCAGGCGGGCGACATCGGCGAGCTGCTCGTACTCGATCCGGACGGTCGGTTCGACGTTTCCGGTGGTGACGGCCGACGTGGGCGACGCCCCCGACATCGCTCCGGCTGCGTCGTCGCCCGCCGCGGTGAGGATGGCGAACTGTCGAGCGGCGTCCCAGTTGAGCGGTCCCTGGCCCGACAGCATCTTCGCGAGGTCACCGAACATGGGGAGGTTCTCGAACGGGTTCCCTCCGCCGAACGGATTCGCGCCGCCGAACGGATTCGCGCCGCCGAACGGATCGGGCGTGGGGTCACCACCGCTCGGATCGCGGTCGTCGTCGCCCGGATCGTCGGGCTGGTCGCGGTCGTCACCGGGGGCCATGGACGAACTCTACGGCCGATGCGGCACTACCGTCCCCGAGATGGCGACCGCCGTGCTGACCGGGGGCGACGGCCTGCTCGGTCGTCGGGTGGCCGACGTTCTCGAGACCGAATGCGGACTCGACGTCGTGCGCGTGGCCGGGTTGCACCACCCCGCCGAATCCAACGCCGATCGGCGCAGCACCAGACGGACCCGCGTCGACCTCGATCTCCGCGAGATCGGCGAACTCGACCGAGCCGACGTCGTGGTCGACCTCGGCGCCAGCGATCACGACCGGCGCGCGGAACGGCGCGAGAGCGCCACCCAGTTCGCCGCGTCGACCCTCGGTCTGGCCGACCGTCTCGGAGCGCATCACGTGGTGCTCGTCTCGTCGGCTCTGGTGTACGGGGCCGCTCCCAACAATCCGCGCCCGCTCACCGAGGAAGCGGTGCTGCGGCCCGACGTCGAGTTCGTGTTCGCCCGTCAGCTCGGCTCGGCCGAGGAGCTCGTCGAGCAATGGCGGCTCGCTCGCCCGGGACGAATCACCTCGATCCTCCGCCCCGCGGTGAGCCTCGCACGCGGCGGCAGTTCCCGATTGGCGGCGGCCCTCGTCGCAGGCCTCGGACGTCGGCTGGCCATGGCCGACCCGCCGAGCCAGTTCCTCCACCTCGACGATCTGGCCAGCGCGGTCGGACTCACGGTCCGCGAACACGCCGACGGCGTGTTCAACGTCGCTCCCGACGGCTGGGTACCCGGTGATCGGGTGCGGGCGCTGTCCGGTGAGCGTCCGAGGTTGCCGCTGCCCGAGCGGGTCGGAGAAGTGCTGTCCGGCCTCAGCTGGCGTTTCCAGCGTGGCCCGATCCCACCGGGACTCATCTCGTACACGCGCGAGCCGTGGGTGATCTCGAACGGACGGCTGCGAGCGCTGGGGTGGGAGCCCATGATCACCAACGAGCAGGCGTACGTCGAGGCGACCGAGGCTCCCTGGTGGACCACCGTCTCGCCGAAGCGTCGCCAGGAGATGGCGCTCGGGATCGGGTTGTTCGTCGGTGTGGCCGCCGCGTCGGTGGCCGCGTGGGCGGTGCTGCGCTGGTGGCGTCGATCCGGCGGGAGTCGCTGACCGAGTTCGGTCCGCTCAGTCGACGAGGATCCGGACCTCGCCCGACACGAACGTCGCGAGAAGGTGTCCATCGGAGCTGACGACCACCGCCCCGTCGGGTGCGTCGATCCGGTTGAGATCACCCCAGTCGACGAGGAACGTGTGCGTGCGGGTGAGGAGCACCACGGTGTGGTGATCGTCGGGACTGTGCGGCGCGAGTGTGAGATCGGCGGGGTCGGTGACGTGCTTCGCCGACACGGCCGCTGGAGCGCCGGTGAGAACCAGCGAGCGGTCGATGGTGACGCTGTGCTGCCGGAGGAGCACGGGCGCCGGTTCGGAGACAGGCGTGGGGTCGCGCTCCTGAGCGGTCGCGGCGATGACGGCGATCGTGGTGGCCGACACGGCGTCGGGCGGCGGCGGGGTGGGCTCGATCGAGATCACGATGGCGGCGACGAGGGCAACCGCGAGCACGCCCGTGGCGAAGACGATCGAGCGCCCGCGGGCGGGTCGGTCGTCGGCGACCGCGCTGGTCGGAGCGAGTTCGGAGGGGTGTCGCCACGAGCGTTCATGTGGCGGCAGAGGAGCGGGGCCCACGATGTCGAGATCGTACTGACGATCAGCGGATCGGGTGTCGCGAGACGAGGAACTGTCCGTTGATCGGCGCGATCATCGTCCGGAACACCATGCGACGGGCCGCCGACGACACGGGTCCTGTGCAGTAGTGTGCGGCGCCGTGGAGGGCCCAGACTCGGTCGACTGGTGTGCGCTCACCGACGGAGACCTGCCGGTCGGCGCGATCTACGACTGGGCCGTCACGCCGAGTTGCGGTGCCGTGGTCGTCTTCAGCGGCACCGTACGAGACCACGCCGAAGGACGCGACGACGTGCAGTACCTCACCTACGAGGCGTACGAGGAACAGGTCGTGCCCGTGTTCGAGAAGATCGCCGCAGAGGTGCGCACACGATGGCCCGACGCGGGCCGCGTCGCGCTCTTGCACCGAGTCGGCCGTCTCGAGCTCGGTGAGTCGTCGGTCGTGGTCGCGGTCTCGACACCGCATCGTCCTCAGGCGTTCGAGGCGGCCCGCTATGCGATCGACGCGCTCAAGGAGGCCGCACCGATCTGGAAGCACGAGGTCTGGGCCGACGGATCCGACTGGGGAACGGGCGCACACGACGTGGTCGACCCGTCGAGTGTCGCGTCCCCATCGTCCTCCACCGGATCAGCGGAGGCCCCGACGTCGTGATCTGGCTGGTGATCGCGATCGTCGTGGTGCTCGCGATCCTCGCACTGATCATCCTTCGATCTCGCCGGAACGACCCCGTCGCGTCGTTCCAACGCCACATCGACGCGCTCGGACCCGAGGCCCGGCGGCCGACGGTCGATCGGGTCCGCCGCTTGGACGACGATTCCGACGAGACTGACGACGATGGGCGCTGATCGGACCCCCACCCCCACCGCCGACTCGTCACGCATCCTCGGCCCGGACGGGAGGCGCTGATGGCGCGCGACCTCGCGATCGACCTCGGCACCGCCAACACCCTCGTGTACATGAAGGGTCGGGGCATCGTGCTCAACGAGCCGTCGGTCATCGCACTCAACCGGCAGACCGGTGAGGTGCTCGCCACCGGACGTGAGGCGTGGCAGATGATCGGACGCACACCCGGCTACATCGTCGCCGTCCGTCCGCTCCGCGGCGGCGCCATCACCGACTTCGAGATCACCGAGCGGATGATCCGTCTGCTGTTGCAGCGGGTCGGTGTCAGTCGGTTCACGAGGCCGAAGGTCGTTATCTGCGTGCCGTCCGCCATCACCGAGGTCGAGCGGCGGGCGGTCACCGACGCCGCCCGGCGCGCCGGCGCGGCCGACGCGAACCTGATCGAGCAGCCCATGGCGGCCGCCATCGGTGCCGATCTGCCCATCGACGAGCCGGTCGGCAACATGGTCATCGACATCGGGGGCGGCACGTCGGAGACCGCGGTCATCTCGCTCGGCGGCATCGTGTCGCTCGAGGCGGTGCGCGTCGGCTCGTTCGACATCGACGCCGCGATCCAGAACCACGTTCGTCGAGAACACGGCATCGCCATCGGTGAACGAACGGCCGAGGAGATCAAGGTCGCCATCGGGTCGGCCGATCCGACCCACGACGAGAACCAGGCCGAGGTGCGCGGACGCGACCTCATGACCGGCCTCCCGAAGACCGTCCTGCTCACACCGGAGGAGGTGCGATTCGCGATCGAGGACGTGATCTCGTCGATCGTCGCCTCGGTGGTGCGGTGCCTGTCGAAGGCGCCACCGGAGCTGTCGCAGGACTTCCTGGTGCGTGGCATGTATCTCGTCGGCGGTGGCGGTCTGCTGCGCGGACTCGCCGAGCGCATCGAACGCGAGACCGAGGTCCCGGTCCGGATGTCGAACGTGCCGCTCGAGGCGGTCGTCCTCGGCGCGGGTCACGTCATCGAGCACTACGAGGCCCTCAAGTCCATGTTCATGGGCGCCCGCAGCTGACCGGCACCGCACCGGAGCGGCGCTGAACTGTCCGTTTCTGCCCGGGCCAGATCCGGACAGTGTCCGCTTTCGCCCAGGTCCACTCTCGGCAGCTGACACCGGCGAGTGACCGACCGCGTCGGTAGGTTTCCGGCGTGGCTCGGTTCGGGGTGACGTCGCTGGATGCCGAGCATGCGTCGGCCGACGAGTTCGTCGAGGGTTTCCGACAGCTGCGCGACGACTTCGACGTCCCGGGCGAGCACGCCCCGGAAGTGCGAGGTGCGGCAGTCGAGGCCTCCGCGCGACCGTTCGACGTGGTCGCTCCGACGGAGTCGACCGCCGCGACGCGATGGCAACACGTCGATCGCACCGACGTTCCCTTCGCCACGCTCGACCCGGCGTCGAGTACCGACCTCGACCAGGCGTTCGCCGTCGAGCGCAGCGGGTCCGACGTGATCCTCCGCTACGCCATCGCCGACGTCGGGTGGTTCGTCCGGCACGGCGACCCGATCGACCGTGAGGCTTGGCGACGTGGGGTGACCGTGTACCTCCCCGACGGCCGGGCCGGCCTCCACCCCGAGGAGATCGCCGAAGACGCGGGGAGCCTGTTGCCCGGCGGGGACAAGCCGGCGGTCGTGTTCACGGTGCGGGTTGCCGACGACGGGTCGGTTCGTCTCGACGGAGCCGAACGGGCGATGGTCCGAAGTCGAGCGAAGCTCGCGTACTCCACGGTCACGCCCGACGACCTGCCCCCCGACTTCCCCGAGTTGGCCCGACGGATCGAGGCGGCCGAGACCGCTCGTGGAGCCGACCGGATCCAGTGGCCCGAGCAAGAGGTCGTGCGCCGAGAGGGCGGCGGGTACGACCTGCGCTTCCGGCCTCGCAACGAGTCGGAGCGCAACAACGCTGCCATGTCGCTGGCGACCAACATGGCGGTCGCCGACGCGCTGTGGGAGGCCGGCACGGGTCTGTTCCGCACGATGCCTCCGGTCGACGAGAGCCGCACCGGTCGGCTCCGCCACACCGCCCGGGCGTTCGGACTCGACTGGCCGAAGGACCTCGGGTTGCGGGAGTTCGAGAAGTCGTTGCCCCGTGACGATGCGCGAACGGCGGCCTTCCAGCTCGCCGTCCGCCGATCGAGCGGCGGAGCGTCGTACACACCGGCGTCCGCGTATCGCACGGGCGAGACGCCCGACGGTGCGACCGTCGACGGTCGGCCGTGGCACGCTGCGGTCGCTGCGACCTATGCCCACGCGACCGCGCCGCTGCGCCGCCTGGCCGACCGGTACGTCGTCGAAGCTGCGCTCGCGATCGGCCAGGGCCGCAGTGTCCCTGACGAGATCGACGGCGCGTTCGAGGATCTTCCCGAGGTGATGCGCCGGTCCGACACCCGCGCCAACCGGGTCGACCGTGCGGCCATCGACCTCGCCGAGGCGATCCTGCTCGCCGACCGGGTGGGCGACACGTTCGACGCCGTCGTCACCGACGAGGACGACCGCGGCGTGCGCATCCAGATCTGTGACCCGGCGGTCATCGCTCGCACCACGGCTCGCCGGGTCGATCCGGGGGACGAGATCCGCGTCCGTGTCACCTCGGTCGACGTCTCCGAACGCCGGATCGACGTCGACCGCATCGGCTGACACCCCGCCGTCGTCCCTCCGCGCAGGTCAGCGCATCCTGTCGGTTGGTCGGGATGTGCTGACGTGAGTGTCGGTTGGGTGGGTTCGTGTCAGCTCGTGAGGGTGGTTCTGCAGGATGCGCTGACGCGAAACGTCGCCGCTCGGTCGGGTCAGGCGGGGATGATGCGGAAGATCGATCCGGACAACGAGAGGAGGTAGAGGTCGCCGCCCGGTCCGGCCTCGATGGCCACCAGCTGGGGCAGTCCGCCGATCTCGACGTTGTTCGGGTCGCCGACGAGGGTGCCGACACCGTCGGGGCCGATCTCCATGCCGACCGAGGTCGTGTCGAGCGCCCAGATGCGGCCGGAGCAGAAGTCGCCGTAGACGTACCACCCGTCGAGGTCGGGCACCGTGGACTCGCGGGCGACCGTGCCGCCGCTGACCGAGCAGTCGCCGTTGCTGTGTGGGTAGGCGAGCACCGGCGGCACGTGCCGATCGGTCGGCTGGTCGGCGTTGAAGGGCTCGTTGGCCTCGAACGCACTCCAACCGAAGTTGAGTCCTGCTCCGGCGTTGCGTCCCGACCCGTCGGCAGGAGCGAGATCGATCTCCTCGAACTCGTTCTGTCCGACGTCGGCGATCCACATGTCGCCCGTGATCGCATCGAACGAGAAGCGCCACGGGTTGCGCAGGCCGTACGCCCAGATCCGATCGTCGACCCCCTCGACGCCGACGAACGGGTTGTCGTCGGGAACGCCGTACGGGAGCGTGCCGTCGCCGCCGGTCGGATCGATGCGGAGGATCGATCCGAGCGCAGTGCTCAGGTCGAGCGACGCCCGCTCGGGGTCGTTGGCCGACCCGCCGTCACCGAGCGCGACGTAGAGCATGCCGTCGGGACCGAACTCGATCCCGCCGCCGTTGTGGTTGGGGAACGGCTGACCGACGCGGAACAGCTCGCGATAGCTCGCCGCGTCGAAGGTGCCCGTCGCCGGGTCGACCGCGAACTCGGCCACGACGGTCGACCCGTCCCCGGCCGTGAAGTCGACGTACGCGAGGTCGTCGGACGGGTGGAACGCGAGACCGAGCAGACCCTGCTCACCTCCCGATGTGAAGGTGGTGTCGACGTCGTCGATGTCGAGCACGACCCCGCTCGACTCGGCGTCGGCGGCGACGACCCGGCCCCGCTGCTCGACCACGTAGAGCCGGGGGTCGAGCGGGCGCACGGCGAGATCGACCGGGGTGACGTACTCACCCTCGGACACGAACGAGATGCGCGGGATCGGGAGGGGACCCGGTGCCGTGGTCGGCGGGGCCTCGTCGCCCGGCGCAGCCGTGGGCAGGTCGGCTCCCGGTGCCGCACCGAGGTCGTCGCCCTCGTCGGACCCGTCGGAGCTGTTGCCACTCTCTTCGTCGGGATCGCCGTCGGCCGCCGGCTCGGACTCGGCCGGCGGGTCCGACTCGACCTCGTCGCCGGTGGAGGGCGGTTCGGTGGCGGCCGGCTCGGTCTCCGCCGGAGCGGTCTCCGGACTCGATTCGGCCGGTGCGTCGTCGGTGCCGTCCGGTCGCACCGTGACCGCCGTGGCCGGCGTGGTGTCATCGGACGAGCCGCCGCACGCGACAGCGAGGACGGCCACGGTGGTGGCCAGGGCGACGGAGCGGATCCGTCGCACCGGGGGGTGGTGGCGGAGTGTCATGTGGAGAGCCGGATCACTGCGTGAAGCGGGCGAGTCCTTCCTGGACGACGCTGACGGCGAGTCGACCGTCGGCGGTGAAGATGGCGCCGCCCGCGAGACCGCGGGCGTCGTTGGGGGAGATCGCGCGCTGCTGGTACAGCAGCCACTCGTCGAGCCGGAACGGCCGGTGGAACCACATGGCGTGGTCGAGGCTGGCCATCTGCAGGCCCGGGTGGTCCCACGCCAGCCCGAACGGGAGCAGTGTGGTGTCGAGCAACGTCATGTCGCTGGCGTAGGTGAGGAGACAGGCGTGCAGGACCGGGTCGTCGGGGAGCCGCCCGTTCGCGCGCAGCCACACGTGCTGCGTGTCCTTCGCCTCGCCGCCCCGCCTCGTGAACGGATCACCGTCGACGTAGCGGAGGTCGATGGGCCGAGGGCGGTGGTACCAATCGCCGATCCGCTCGGCGTGCGGCGCCATCCGGGTGTGGAAGTCGGGCAGCTCGACGGCCGGCGTCAGATCGGCGTCCATCACGATCTGGTGGTCGGGGCCACCGTGTTCCTCGTCGTGGAAGCTGGCCTGGAGGTTGAAGATGGCCTTCCCGTGCTGGATCGCCACGACGCGTCGGGTCGCGAAGCTGCGCCCGTCGCGGATCCGGTCGACCTCGTAGAGGATCGGCCGTTTCGGATCGCCCGGCCGGAGGAAGTAGGCGTGCAGCGAGTGCACGAGCCGTCCGGGTTCGTCGACGGTCCGCGCTGCGGCGATGAGCGCCTGGCCGGCGACCTGGCCGCCGAAGACGCGGACGCGGTCCTCGTCGGTGGAGGAACCACGGAAGATGTTGACCTCGATCGGTTCGAGGTCGAGGAGCGCGACGAGGTCGTCGAGCGCCGACTGGTTCTGGTGCTCGTTCGGTCTGCCGACGCCCGTGGTCGCACCGGGGGCGGGCTGGTCACCGCTGGACATGCTCCCGCCATGTTGCCACGCCGCCCGCTGCGGATGACCGCCAGGAGAGATCGTCGAGACGCCCGCAGCGGTGGACGCGAGCGTTGCCCACCCGCCGCCGTCGGGTGCGGTCAGGTCGCCGGCGGAGCCACCGGGGTGATCGGTCGCTCGCCGGCGAGCACCGCGACGACGTTGCGCGCGGCGAGGTCGGACATGGCGTCGCGGGTCTCGATCGTGGCCGAACCGAGGTGGGGGAGGAGCACGACATCGTCCCGGTCGACGAGCCCGGGATGCACCTCGGGTTCGTTCTCGTACACGTCGAGTGCGGCCCCGGCGATCTGCCCGCCGTCGAGTGCTGCGACCAGCGCAGCTTCGTCGACCACCGGCCCTCGGGCGGTGTTCACGAGGTAGGCATCGTCCCGCATCGACGCGAGTCGGCGTGCGTCGACCAGATGGTGGGTCTCCGGAGTGTGCGGGCAGTGGAGCGACACCACATCGCTGGTCGCGAACAGCTCGTCGAGATCGAGCCGTTCGGCGCCGAGCCGGTCGGCCACCTCGGCGTCGACCGCCGACCGGTTGTGATACGCGACGCGCATCCCGAAGGCGCGAGCGCGCTCGGCGACGGCCGTGCCGATCGCCCCCATGCCGACGATCCCGAGCCGTCTGTCGCGCAGCCCGCGACCGAGCATCATGAACATCCCCCACGACCAGGGCGCCCCCGACCGGATCAGCCGCTCGCCCTCGCCGACGCGACGCGTCACCGCGAGGAGCAGGGCGAGGGTGAGGTCGGCCGTCGCGTCGGTGAGCACACCCGGAGTGTTCGTGACGACGACGCCCCGTGCTGCGCACGCCGCCACGTCGACGTTGTCGAATCCGACCGCGACGTTGGCCACGATCCGCAGGTGTGGCGCCTCGTCGAGGAACGCGTCGTCGACCCGGTCGGTGAGCAGCGTCACGGCGGCTGTCGCGTCGGCGAGGACGGCGGCGCGTTCCGAGGCGTCGAGAGGAGCCTCCCGTTCCGACGCGTCGACGTGGAGCCCGGCGTCGCGCAGACGACGGATCCCGACCTCGGGAATACGCTGGAGCACCGCGACCCGTGATGTCTCGGCGGGCGAGGCGGCGTCGGGTGCTGAGGTCATTGCCGGAGCTTGTCAGTTCGAACGGCGGCGCACGACGATCGACTCCTGGCCGTGGCCGATCTCGTGGTGGAGGACCAGCACGTCGGACCGATCGAACGCGCTCGCCAGTTCGTCCGCGGGAGCATGGAACGGACCCGGTGAGCCCGCGCCGACCGCGCTGAGCACCGTCACGACGGCGAGACCGCCGGGTGTGAGATCGTCGGCCGGTGCGAGATGCTCGACGAACGAGGCGTACATCTGCGGTCCGCGGAAACGCTGGCAGATCAGGAGTTCGAACGACCCGAGACCTCGGGGCAGGCCGTCGTCGAGGTCGACCACGCGGGCATCGACCTGGTCGTCGACTCCGGCGAGTCGCGATGCCTGCCGTGTGAGGTCGACGGCGATCGACGAGACGTCGAGGGCGAGGACCGACAGGCCGCGCGTCGCGGCCCAGGCAGCCTGAGCACCGCGGCCGCAGGCGACGTCGAGCGCACGACCTTCGGTGGCCACGTCGTCGAGCAGCCCGGCGGACACGAGTGCGTCGGGGGGCGTGGCCGTGGCCGGTTCGGCCGTCATGAACTCGGCGTAGCGGGCGTTCCAGCGCTCGGCGTCGTCGTGCACCGCCGCAGCGTGACAGGTGCTCGGCGATCGCGGCAATCCGCCTCGGCGCGTGGGATCATGACCCGGTGACGGAGATCGACACGCCCGACACGCAGGCGGAGACCGGTTGGCTCTCGCCCGAGGACCTCGAGCTGGTGCGCGCTCACGTGCCGATCGTGTACGTCGATGCGGTCCCGGTCCGGGTCGACGCGCTCGGCAACGTCACCGAGGTCGGCATGCTCCTGCGCGTCGCCGCCGACGGGACGATCAGCCGGATGGTCGTCACGGGACGGGTGCTGTTCGGCGAGCGGGTCCGCGAGGCGCTGCTCCGGCACTGCGAGAAGGACCTCGGTCCGTTCGCCCTTCCGCAGGTCCCGCCGAACCCCAGCCCGTTCACCGTCGTCGAGTACTTCCCCGATCCCGATCGATCGGGGTTCTACGACCCCCGTCATCACGCGGTGTCGCTCGCGTACGTGGTGCCGGTCGAGGGCGAGTGCGAGCCGACCCAGGAAGCGCTCGATCTCGCCTGGTTCTCGCCCGCCGAGGCGGTGAGCGACGAGGTGCGATCGCAGATGACCGGCGGCCACGACCGACTCATCCGTCTCGCGCTCGCGCACACCGGCGTCCTGCCCTAGAGATCACGTCTGGGGTCAGACCCGGAACGTGATCGGAGTCAGCCGACGACGTTGCCGTAGCGATGGAGCGTGTGACTGACCGACTGCTCACGGAGGTGGTGCAGCAGCTCGCGTCGACCGTCGGCCGTCACGTCGCCATCGGCCAGGTGGACGTCGTGGTCGATCGACGCCTCGCGCAACTCCGACCCGACCGTCCCGAGGACTCGTACCCGCTCGACGTCGAGTGAGCCGAGCCGGCCGGCGAACTCGGCCTGCGTCTCGTCGTCGGCTGTCGACCACACCACCGGAACACCACACCGTTCCGCCGCGGCCTCCACTCGACGTCGGACCACGTCGGGCACGTCGCCCTCGACCCGCACGGCGATCGACGGGAGCGGCCGATAGCGCAGCACGTTCGACTCGCAGAACAACCCGCTCGAATCGTGTTCCCGGGCGAACTCGGAGTGCCATGCGTCTCGATCGGAGACGAGCGCTCGTGCCAGCCAGTCCTCGTCTCGGGGGCCAGCATCACCGATCCACCGTCCGAGTTGGGCGACGTAGTTGGGTCCACCCGCGTGTGCCCCCGGTCCGACCGACGACCGTTTCCAGCCGCCGAACGGCTGGCGCTGCACGATCGCGCCGGTGGTCCCCCGGTTGACGTAGGCGTTGCCGACCTCGACCCGTGCCAACCAGTGATCGATCTCGGTTCGGTCGAGCGTGTGGATCCCGCCCGTCAACCCGAAGTCGGTCCCGTTCTGCAGTCGGATCGCATGGTCGAGGTCGTCCGCCCGCATGATTCCGAGCACCGGACCGAAGCACTCGGTGCGATGGAACCACGAGCCCTCACGCACGCCGATCCGCACTCCCGGCGTCCACAGTCCACGGGCCACCCGGCGCGGTTCGACGAGCCACGCTTCGCCGGTGTCGAGTTCGGTGAGCCCGCGCTGCAGTTTGCCGTGCGGCTCGGCGATCAGGGGAGCGAGGTCGGTCGACAGGTCGGCCGCAGGGCCGGCGTGAAGGGCGGAGACCGCGTCGACGAGCTGGCGTCGGAACCGGTCGGATCCGGCCACCGGGTCGACCACGATGGCGAGACTCGCGGCCGAGCACTTCTGTCCGCCGTGGCCGAACGCCGATGCCACCAGATCGGCGACGGCGAGGTCGATGTCCGCCGACGGCGTGATCACGAGTGCGTTCTTGCCCGACGTCTCGGCGAGCACCGGTCGTTCGGGGCGCCAGCGGCGGAACATCGTGGCGGTCTCGTGAGCGCCGGTGAGGACGATGGCGTCGACGCCGGGGTGCGAGACGAGGTGCCGGCCGACGTCGTCGTCGCGGGTGCGCACGAACGTCACGAGATCGGCGGGCAGTCCGGCGGCCCGCACGCACTCGGCGACGACCTCGGCACAGTGCGGCGTCTCGGGTGCCGGCTTGAACACCACGGCGTTGCCGGCTGCCAGCGCGCCGAGCACACCGCCCGTCGGAATGGCGACAGGGAAGTTCCACGGCGGCACCACGGCGACCACGCCGAACGGCTCGAAGTCGGGAGCGTCGATGGCGTGTGCGGCGTAGTACCGCGCGAAGTCGATCGCCTCCGAGATCTCCGGGTCGGCCTGGGCGACGGTCTTGTTCGCCTCGTGGGCCATGACCGAGAGGAGGTCGCCCCGTCGCGAGGAGAGGACGTCGCCCACCCGGGCGATGAGCCGCCGGCGGTCGTCGATCGGACGGGTCGACCACTCGATCTGAGCCGCTCGTGCGCGACCGACCAACGCATCGATCTCGTCGATCGACTCGGTGATCGGCGTCGACGGCCCGTTCGGCCGCAGCGCGAGATGCGCCGCCGCCCACGCTCGGTTCGCAGGGAGCGCGGGATCCGTGTCGGGCTCGTTGACGAAGTCGCCGGGTGCCGATGCGACGCCGGAGTCCGACTCGACGGCGACCTCGCGCTCGGCCGGAAGCCGGCGCGTCTGGACCCGCTGCGGACCCGTTCCGACGGACCAGCGGTGAACCACCGACCGGCGGAATCGGTCGGCCTCCGACTCGAACGCGGCCGACCCGGGACGGAGATCGCCGAGGTGCGAGACGAAGTTCTCGTCGGAGGTGTTCTCCTCGAGCCGGCGAAAGAGGTAGCTGATCGCCACGTCGAAATCCGCGGCGTCGACGACCGGCGTGTAGAGCAGCATCGACCCCGACGTGTCGCGTCCGACCCGAGCTGCGCTCTGCGCCATTCCTTCGAGCATCTCGAGCGTCAGGCGGTCACTCACCCCTCGGCGTTCGGCCAGTCGGAGCGCGAACGCACAGTCGAAGAGGTTGTGGCTCGCGAGCCCGAGGCGGACGCCACGCATCCGTTCCGGTCGGAGCAGGTGGTCGAGACATCGCTTGTAGTTGGCGTCGGTCTCCGCCTTCGATCGATACGGCGCCTGCTGCCACCCATGGATCGCTGCGTCGACGCGCTCCATCGCGAGGTTCGCGCCCTTGACCAGGCGGATTTTGACCTCGCCGCCCGGCCGTCCCTCGACGAGCCGTTGGTGGCGTGCGGTCGCCCGGTCGAGGAGCGCCTGGAGCGCATCGTACGAGTCGGGGAGGTACGCCTGCAGGACGATCCCGGCGTCGAGCGTGTGGAACTCGGGTTCGTCGAGCAACTCGGTGAACACGTCGATCGTCAGCTCGAGATCGTGGTACTCCTCCATGTCGAGGTTCACGAAGGTCGGGGGCGAGGTCATGGCGGCGCTCCGCATGAGGCCGCGGAGGCGTTCGAGGACGCGGTCCTTCGACCCGTCGTGGTCCCAGTGGTTGAGCTGTGGGACGATCGACGACACCTTGACCGAGACGTAGTCGACCGACGGCTGTCCGAGCAGCGAGAGCGATCGCTCGAAGCGCCGCTCTGCCTCGGTCTCGCCCAGGACGGCCTCACCGAGCAGGTTCACGTTGAGGTCGAACCCCTCGTCGCGTCGATCGGCGAAGTGCGACGCCATCCTCCGGTCGTCGGCGTCGACCACCAGATGGCCGACGATGGCCCGCATCCGTCGGCGAGCGAGCGGCATCACGACCCGCGGCATCATCGGCGCGAGTCGCGCCCCGATGCGCAGGAGGAGTCGATCGACGGGTCCGAGGAAGCCGGGCAGCCGGTGTTGTTCGACGACCGACGCGAGCTGGCGGGCCGCGACGCGATCGTCGTCGGGACGCACCACCCGGTCGACGAACGCCATCGTGAACGCCAGGCCGACGGGGTCGGCGACCACGCCGGAGAGCCGTGCGGAGGTCGCTCGCTCAGAACGCGTCGCAAGCTCGTCGGCGGAGCGGAGCCAGCGAGCGACGTCGTCGATGACCTGGTCGACGAGTTCGTCGGCATCGGCGTCGGCACCCGGGCGGCTGTCGCCGGCGGCCGGTTCAGAGGCGGCCGGGGACGCAGGTTGCGATCGATCGTCGACGGTCGGGGCCATAACCTCCATGGTCGTGGAGGGGTCCGACGGAGTCTTGGACGACCACGGCGCGCAGGACGACGAGATCGTCCAAGGGGCTCGCCATCGAGGGGAGGTGTTCCCGTGTCAGGACGAACTGCTGTCGCTGTTCGAATCCCTCGTCGACGTGATCTTCAGCATGAAGCACGCCGACGGCCGGTACGTCGCCGTCAACGCAGCGTTCGTCCGCCGAACCGGTCGCTCGTCGAAGCGCGACGTGATCGGCCGTCGCGCCGACGAACTGTTCCAGCCGGCGCTCGCCGAGCGCTACGCCGAACAGGACGCCGAGGTGATGCGCACCGGGTCGCCGCTCCGCGACGAACTCGAGCTGATCCGCCGGGAGAACGGTTCACTCGGCTGGTACCTCACCACCAAGGAGCCGGTCCACGATGCGCACACCGGGGACGCTCTCGGCGTCGTCTGTGCGAGCCGCGATCTGCGCACGCCCGGTGACGACGGCGAGACGGTCGCGTCGCTCACGCAGGTGGTCGACCACGTGCGCACGCATCTCGCCGATCGCATCCGCGTCGCGGAGCTGGCCGAGGTCGCCGGGTGCTCGACGACCCAACTCGAGCGTCGGATGCGTCGGACGTTCGGTCTGACGCCGACCCAGTACGTCCTCCGGGTGCGCGTCGATCGGGCGGCCGAGCTGCTGAGCGGCACCGACCGGACGATCGCCGAGATCGCCTCCGAGACCGGCTTCTACGACCAGGCCGACTTCACCCACCGGTTCGCACGGCTGACGAACGAGACCCCCGCCCAGTTCCGGTCGCACGTCGCCTGACGTCGGGATGAGCTGGGGTGAGCTCGGGTCGAGACGATCGCGCGGTCCGCGCGAGAACCGGCCGAATTGCCACGATCCGCGGTCGCCGTTCACATAGTCTCGAACTGCGATGCCGGAGGGTGACACCATCCATCGAACGGCCAGCGCACTCCGCACGGCCATGGCCGGCCGCCGCATGCAGCGATTCGACGCCCCCGAGTTGGTCGGTCCGGTCCCGGTCGCCGGTCGGGTGATCGAGGCGATCGAGGTGCGTGGTCGCCACCTCGAGATGGTGTTCGACGACGGTCTCGTGCTCGACACCCAGGTTCGGCGCGGAGCGAGTTGGCATCTCCACCGTCCCGACGAACCGTGGCGGCGCCCGTTCCGCGAGATGCGCGCCGCGGTCGAGACCACCGACTGGGTGGCCGTGTGCTTCAACGCACCGCTCGTCGAGACGTACCGTCAGCCCGACCGTCGCCGCCATCCGGGCATGGGACGGATCGGACCCGACCTCACCCACCACGACGTCGACGTCGACCGGGTCGTCGACCTGCTCGTCGGCTACCCGGACCGCGAGGCTGGGCTCGCCGACGTGTTGCTCGACCAGCGAGTCGCGTGTGGTCTCGGCAACGTCTACCGGTGCGAGGCGATGTGGGCGACCGGGGTGAGTCCGTTCGCCCACGTCGGAGTGATCGATCGGCGCGACGCTCACCGCCTCGTGTCCACGGCGGTGGCACAGCTGCGCGTGAACCTCCAACGTCCCGGACGCATCGCGGTCGCCGACGTGAAGGGTGGACTCGCCGTGTACGGCCGCAACGGCCAGCGGTGCCCGCGGTGCCCGGGCACGATCGAGGGGCGCCGCGGGCGATCGGGACGCGTCCTCTACTGGTGTCCCCAGTGCCAGGTGCAGCACCGACCCGATCGGGGTCGCCGCGGGGAGTCGGGCGACCGCTCGGCCGTGATGGATCCGCACCCGGCGGCGCAGCGATTTCTCGCCGATCTGCCCTGGAACCGCGACGTCGGCTGAGCTCGATCGGCCGACGTCGACATCGACGCCGTCTCAGCGCAGCCGGCCACTCCCGATGATGCGGTCGACGTCGATCTCGATCACGACGCGATCGTCGCGGTCCTTCGGCTCCCGGTACCGGGCTGCGTACCCGCGCACCCCCGGCGCGATGCCGTCCGCGTCGCTCACCAGCCGCACGGTGCCCTCGAGCGACATCCATCTCGCCCCGTCGACCTGACAGAGGACTGCCCGTCGACCGGCCTCCGCCATGTCGGCGGCGTGGATCGCCTTGCGCGACGCCGACCAGGTGATGACCCGGGCGATGCGGGCTTCGACGTCATAGCTGAACCCGACGGGGGTCACGTGGGGGGAACCGTCGGGTCGTGCGGTCGTCAACGTGGCGAGATGGCGCTCGGTGAGGAAATCCCGAGCGTCGGCGGAGAGGTCAGCGAGATCGAACGCCATCGGGAGAGTCTGGGCGACAGTGTGTGCCTGACCCACACTGTCGCCCGACCCGCACGGTCGCCGTTACTCGGTGGCGATGGCGGTGAGGACGTCCATGCTGCTCGCCTTGTGCGACGGATAGAGGGCGGCGAACAGGCCGGCGACCACGGCGCCGACGAGGATGCCGATGATGATCACCGGGCTGAAGGCCAGCTCGCTGATGATGTTGTCGGGCACGGCGATCGACAGCACGGCGCCGAGGAACGTGCCGAGCACGATTCCGACCACGGCGCCGAAGAGCGACACGATCACCGCCTCCCATCGCACGGAACGGCGCGTCTGGCGGCGCGACATCCCGACCGCCCGGAGCAGCCCGATCTCCCGTGTCCGTTCGAAGACCCCGAGCGCCAACGTGATCGAGATGCCGATCACGGCGATCACGATCGCGAACAGCAGGAGGAAGGAGATGACCAGCAGGAGCTGGTTGATCTGGTCCTCCTGCTCCTGCAGGAACTCGGCGTTGGATTGCACGTTGACCTGGGTGAACTCGGCCGTTGCGTCCTCGACCGCTCGGTCGCCGTCAGCGGCGTCGACGCCATCGGCGAGTTTCGCGAGGGCGAACAGGTCGTCCTGGGTGCCGGCGGTGACCTCCTCGTGGAGGTCGAGCCCGATGAACCAGTTCAGTCCGAACGAGTTGTCGGAGAACACGACGTCGACCTGGAGCGTGCGGGTCTCTCCGTTCTCGAACGTGACGTCGACGTCGTCGCCGAACGCGAGTCCCGCCGACTCGGCCGCCTCGTCGTGGACGGCCAGCGACGTGATCTCGATCTCGGAGAGGTCGCCGTCGACCACGTCGAACTCGACGAGCTGTTCGGCGGCGACCGGATCGACGGCCGAGAGTGTCTTGACGTCACCGTCGATCTGGGCGAACGCGATGCGGAAGGGCGTGGCGGCCTCGATCTCGGGGAGAGCGGCGAGGGTGTCGACGACGACGGGCGGGAAGCCTCCGTCGCCTGGCCCGCCTCCGCCGTCGGACTGAACGACGTAGTCGGCGTTGATCGCGCGGTCGAACGTCGCCGAGATGGAGTTGCGCAGTGACGAGGCGAACACCGCGGCCGCGCTGACGAGGGCGACGCCGATCATCAACGCAGCAGCGCTCGAGGCCGTGCGGCGCGGGGTGCGCGACACGTTGTCCTGGGCGAGCCTTCCCGGGGTCTTGAAGACCTTGGCGATCGGCCACCCGATGAAGCGAGACACCGGTGAGGCGACCGTGGCCGAGAGGCTGGCGACGCCGAGGAACAGCAGCAGCGCACCGATGGCGGCGAGCCCGATGATCGCGGACGTCCCACTTGCGAGGAACAGCCCTCCGAGCAGCATCAGCACGCCGATCGACGACAGCACCACACCCGCGACGAGTCGACGGGAGCGGATCGCGGTGTAGCCGATGTCGGGCCGCATCGCGGCGAGCGGCGGGATCTTGGCCGCCCGCCGGGCCGGGACGATCACGGACAGCATCGTCACGCCGATGCCGACGATCGCCGCGACGATGATCGTGCGGGGGAGCAGTACGAGGTCGGGCGTCGGGAAGCCGGCACCCGCGGCGTTGAACGCTGCGACGATGAGTCGCGCGACCACCAGGCCGGCCAGCACGCCGAGGACGGTGCCGATGATGCCGACGAGCAGCGCTTCGATCCGGATCAGCCGTTTGACCTGCGTGCCCGACGCACCGATCGCACGCATCAATGCGAGCTCGCGCAGCCGTTGACCGATCGTGATCTGGAACACGTTGTTGATGATGAACGCGGCGACGAACGCCGTGACGAAGGCGAACCCGAGCAGCCCGTTGCCGAAGACGGAGATGAACTCTCCGACCTCGTCCTGGGTCTCCTCGATGAGCTCCTCGCTCGTGATCGTCTCGAGTCCCGCCGGCAGGACGTTGAGCACGGCGGCGCTCACTGCGTCGGCGTCGGCGCCCTCGGCGAGCCCGATGTTGATCGTCTCGACCAGTCCCTGGGTGTCGTAGCGGTCGAGACCCGTCTCGATGTCGAGCACGACGACCGATGCGCCGACGAAGCTGTCGCTGTCGCTGAGACCGATCGTTCCGACCAGCGTCGCCTCGTGGGTCCCGGTGTCGGTGACGTACGAGACGGTGTCTCCGATCTCGAATCCGGCACGGTCGGCGGTCGCCTTGTCCAGTGCGACGTCACCGGGACCGGCGGGTTCGCGCCCCTCCTTGAGGGTGACGCTCGTCAGGCCGTCCTCACCGCTCCACACGACGCCGAACGTGGGTCCGCCGGCCGACGAGATGGGTTCACCGTCGGGGTCGAGGATCTGGGCTCGACCCTCGAAGTCGGGTTCGGCGATCGCCACACCGTCGACTCCGGCAACGACGTCGACGAGCTCGACGGGGATCGGCGGACGCGTGTCGTCTCCGCCGAAGTCGTCGTTGTCGAAGGCGGCCTCTGAGCGGACCTGGACGTCGATGCCCTGGACGAGTTCGGTGATGAGTTGGTCGAACGATCGGCCCAGCGAGTCGGCGAGGACGAACGAGCCGGACACGAAGGACACGCCGGCGAGCACGGCGAACGCGATGGCGACCGTGCGCCCGAGGCGAGCCCGCAGACTCCGGCGGGCGAGGAGTTGGGTCGAGCCGGCCACCGTCAGCCTCCGAGGTGCTTCATCTTGTCGAGCACGTCGTCGGCGGACGGGTCGGTGAGCTCGTCGACCACGTGTCCGTCGGCCACGAAGATGACCCGGTCGGCGTAGGCCGCAGCGTTCGGGTCGTGTGTGACCATCACGATGGTCTGGCCCAGCTCGCGGACCGCTCGACGCATGAAGTCGAGGATCTCGGTGCCCGTGACCGAGTCGAGGTTGCCGGTCGGTTCGTCGGCGAAGACGATCTTCGGACGAGATGCCAGCGCACGAGCCACCGCGACGCGCTGCTGCTGGCCGCCCGACAGCTCGCTCGGTCGATGGCCCAGTCGGTCGCGCAGGCCGACCGTGTCGATGACCTGCTCGATCCACGCCGTGTCGCCGGTGTCGCCGCCGAGCATCATCGGCAGCCGGATGTTCTCGTCGGCGGTGAGCGTCGGGATCAGGTTGAACGACTGGAAGATGAAACCCACGTCGGTCCGTCGGAGCTCGGTCAACGACTTGTCGTCGAGCGACGCCAGGTACGTGTCACCGATGTACGTCGCGCCGGTCGTGAGAGAGTCGAGACCGGCGAGGCAGTGGAGCAGGGTCGACTTGCCCGAGCCGGACGGACCCATGATCGCCGTGAACTTCCCGGTCTCGAACGCGACAGTGACCCCGTCGAGGGCGCGCACCTCGGCGTCGCCGACTCCGTAGATCTTGGTGGCGTCGACAGCGCCGGCCGCGGCACCGGATGGGGCGGCGGCGCTGCTCGACGGGGGCGGTGGGGACGCGACATCGGTCATGCGTCCAGCGTGCTCCCGCACGAGCTCCGTGACGTCCACCGTCCGGCTGATCTGCGTCCGCCGTTCGGCCGATCGTCCGGCGAGCCGACCCGGCCGTCGTGCCGATGGTTCCGTCGAGCCCCGGGCTCGACGGAACGTTCAGGAACCGGGGGTGACGAGTCCCGACTCGTAGGCGGCGACGACCGCCTGGACGCGGTCTCGTGCACCCAGCTTGGCGAGCACGCGGCCCACGTGGGTCTTGATCGTGGCCTCGCCGAGGATCAGCTCGGTCGCGATCTCGGCGTTCGACATCCCGCGTGCCATCAGCTTCACCACCTCGAGTTCGCGGCTGGTGAGGTCGGCAATTCCCGGAAAGGCGTCGGGTTGGCTCGTGGGGCGACGGGCGATCTCGTCGATGAGCGCCTGGGTCACGGCGGGCGAGAGGAGTGCTTCGCCGCGCGAGATGACGTGGATCGCGTCGATCAGCTGCTCGGGCGGAGCGTCCTTGAGCAGGAAGCCGCTCGCCCCGGCGCGCAGTGCGGCGTGGACGTAGTCGTGGAGGTCGAACGTGGTCAGCATCATCACCCGGGGCCCGGTCTCGTCGCGGCGGGCACAGATCCGTTCGCACGCCTCGATGCCGTCCAGGCGAGGCATCCGCACGTCCATGAGGATCACGTTCGGTCGGGCCCGGTCGACGAGATCGATCGCCTCCTGCCCATCGGCCGCCTCGCCGACCACCGTGATGTCGGGCTCGGCCTCGAGGATCATGCGGAATCCGGTCCGCACCATCGCCTGGTCGTCGACGAGCATCACCCGGATCATCGGTCGACCCGCTGGCGGCCATCCCGCTCGAACCCGGGGGCGGGTGTGTGATCGATCGACGCCATGTCGACCGCGGTGTCGACCGGGATGTCAGCGGCGACGCGCCATCCTCCTCCCGGTCGGGGTCCCGTCGAGATCGTCCCGCCGATCGCCGTCACCCTCTCGTGCATCCCCATGACCCCGAACCCGCCGCCGACGTCGTCGGCCGCTGCTCCCCGCCCGTCGTCGAGGACCGAGATCCGGAGCGCCCCCGGCCGGACGCCGAGCTCGACCACGATCTCGACGTCGACGCGGCGGACATCGCCCCCGTGGCGACGGATGTTGGTGAGCGCCTCCTGCACCACGCGATACCCCGTGAGGGTGACGCTCTGGGGCAGTGCCGAGACGTCACCGACCACGTTGACGTGCAGCGGGAGATCGGCGGAGGCGGTCAGCTGATCGAGGTCGGCCAGCGACGGTTGCGGGGCGCGTTCGCCACCGCCACCGACCGCCATTCCGACCGTGCGTCCGGACCGATCGCCGCGATCGTCGCGGTCGTGGCCGTCGGCGCCGCGCAGCACCCCGAGGATCGCTCGGAGCTCGGTCATGGTCTGACGTCCGGTGGTCTCGATACCGGCGAGGGCGACCTCGGCGTCGTCCGGCGACGTCCGGAGGTTCCGTCGTGCCGCACCCGCGTGGATGACCATGACGCTCACCGAGTGGGCGACCACATCGTGCAGCTCGCGGGCGATCCGCGCTCGCTCGGCCGAGACCTGTCGTTCGGCGAGCAGACTTCGCTCCCGTTCGGCTCGTTCGGCTCGTTCGGCCATGGCCTCCGCTGCGTCGCGTCGGCGCCGCAGGTTGTCGCCGAGGAAGAACGACGTGGCGAGGGCCACCACGCTGGCGACGAACCCGGTCACGTCGAGTTCGTCGACGATGAGACCGGCGACGAACAGCCAGCCGATCATCGCGATGACGACGACGAGGACCTGGCTGCGACGCCGCCCGGTGGCGTGGGCACCCATCGAGTACGTCGCGATGAGCACACCGAGGAAACCCGTGCCGACGAAGTCGAGTGCGGTGAAGACGACCTGCGCCGCCGTCACGATCGTCGCGACGACGAGCGGGGACGATCGTCGCCACGCCAGCGGGAAGACGGCGGCGACGGCGAGGATGGGCGACCACCACGTGGGGTCGGCCATCGTGAGTTCCTCGGCGTCGAGTTCGATGCTCTGACTGAGATGGGCGACCAGGACCAACACGGTGAGCAGCGATGCGAGGAGCAGGTCGGCGACGGCCGGGTGCTCGCGCAGCCACCGAACGGGCTGGGGTCGACCGATCGCCATCGGCGGCGACGCTACTGCCGACCCACCACCGGCCGGTCCGACGCCGGGACGATCGCACGTCCACCGGCGGGCGGATGCGAAATCGGCCGGACCGCAGCACTCGAAGGATCGCACGGGACCTCGGACCCCGCGAGAAGATCCCGGTCGACCCCACCGGGAAGCGGTCGTAGATTGACGGCGTGGACTGCCCAGCGTGCGGCGACCTGCTCCCCGCCGGCGCACGGTTCTGCCCGTCCTGCGGGACGCAGGTCGACCTCCCCACCGTGTCGACCACCGAGGAGCGCCGCGTCGTCACGGTGCTCTTCGCCGATCTGGTGGGGTACACGGCGCTGTCCGAACATCTCGACCCCGAGCGGGTCAAGCGTCTGATCGACGGTGCCTTCGAGCGTCTCGTCGCCGAGATCGAGCGCTTCGGAGGACGGGTCGACAAGGTCTTGGGTGACGGGATCCTCGCGCTCTTCGGTGCGCCTCGTGCGCACGAGGACGATCCGGAACGGGCGGTTCGGGCGGCGATCGAGCTCCATCGAGCGCTTCGTGAACACGTCGCCGGCAGCGACGGGCCGATGCGGGCCGTCCGCTTGCGGGTCGGGGTCAACACCGGCGAGGTCGTCGTCGGATCGACGAGTCGTCGTGACGACTACACGGCGATGGGCGACGTCGTGAACGTGGCGTCGCGGCTGCAGGCGATGGCGCCGCCGGGCGGGACGTACATCGGCTCCAGCACCGAGGCGGCCTTGCCCGATTCGATCGAGCGCCAGCTCGTCGCCGACGCCGAGGTGCGCGGACGCGAGCGGACCGAGCGCGTGTGGCACGTGACCCGGCGGGTCCTGGGCGATCAGGTGGGTCACGGTCGCCGTCTGTACCCGTTCGTCGGGCGGGAGGCGCCGCGTCGGTTGCTCGGATCGATCATGAGCCTGGTCTCGGGCGGCCGGGGGGCCGTCGTGTCGGTCGTCGGTGAGGCGGGGAGCGGCAAGACGAGATTCGTCGATGCGATGATCGAGCGGTTCCCGGCGAGCGACGTCATCGTCTACTCGGGTGCGTGTGCGCCGTACGGCGAGACCAACGTCTGGGCGCCCATCGCCGGCGCACTGTTCCGTGCGCTCGACGTCGAGCGCACCGTGTCGAGCACGATGCTCCGTGACACGGTGCGCGAGCGGGCGTCGGCCATCTACGGATTCGACGAGACCGACATCCGTCTCAACCGTTTCGTCGAGGGTGCGATGCACCTGTTCGGGCACCCGTCGGAGCTCGATCGGATGCCGGCGATCCAGGCACGCGAACTGCTGATGCAGGTCGTGGTCGAGGGCGTCAACCGCCGAGCGTCGATCTCGCCGGTCGTCGTCTGGATCGACGATCTCCAGTGGGCCGACCCGCTCCTGCTCGAGTTGCTCGGTCGCCTGGGACGTTCGGTGTCCGATCGGCCCGTGCTGCTGGTCACCGCTCAGCGCGACGACGCCGAGAACGACTGGCCGCCGGCCGCCGACCATCCGATGACGATCACGATCCCGCTCGATCCGCTCGAGCGCGACGAGGCTGATCGGCTCGTCGCGTCGATCGTCGGCGACGTCGATCCGTCCACGTCCGACGAGCTCTACGAGCGCAGCGGAGGCAACCCGCTGTTCCTGACGGAACTGGCGAGTGCCGCACGAGATCAGCCGGGTGAGCGGTCGCTGCCGAGCTCGTTGCGAGGTCTCATCGCCGCTCGTCTCGACGCCCTTCCGATTTCGCAGCGGCGGGTCGTCGACAACGCCGCCGTACTCGGAGCGAGCGGACCGATCTCGGCGCTCGGGCAGTTCGCCGAAGCGCTCGAGCAGCCGTTCGCCGCGGACGACATCGACGGACTGGTCGACGACGGGATCTTCGACGTGCGCGACGGCTGGTGGTCGTTCCGCTCCGACGTCGTGCGCGAGGTGGCGTATCAGACGCTCACGAAGTCGGCGCGCGCCGAACGCCACGCTGGCACGGCCGGCGTGATGTACGAGTTCGGCCTGGCCCCGATCGATCGCATCGCTCACCACGCAGCAGCAGCCGCCGAACTCATCGCCGAGATCGGCGCCGTCGAGTCGGTGCCCGACGACATCGATCGCCGCGCCGTGAAGCTCCTGCTCGAGGCGGCGCGACGCTCGCTCGAGATCGGAGCGTTCCACCAGTCGATCCGGCAGGCGACGCGCGGCCTCGAACTGGGTCTCGACGACTCGGCCATCGAGCGATCGCTGCTGCTGGTCCGTGCCGAGGCGGCACTCGAGCGCCGCGAGACGGCCGGATCCACCGCCGACATCGAGGCCGCGCTCGAGTCGGCGCTCGCCGACCGCGATCGAGCCGACGAAGCGGTGGCCCGTCGACTCCTCGGGATCGCGGCGCAGATCGGTGGCGACCTGCGAACGGCGCGCGTCGAGCTCGACCGTTCGGTCGAACTGACGCGCGAGGTGGGCGATCACGCCTCTCTCGCCACGGCGCTGAGTGACCGCGGATTCGTCGAGGTGTTCGGTGGCTCGCTGGCCGACGCCGACCGGTACCTCCGCGACGCCGAGACGATCGCCGACGAGCTCGACGATCGTCGCCGCCTCGCCTGGATCCGCCAGCACCAGGCCTGGGTGGCGTTCCTGTCCGGTGACACCGATCTCGCCGAACAGCGGCTCGTCGCCGCGTCGTCGCTGTTCGAGGAGTTCGGCGATCGCTCGGGAAGCGGGTGGGCGACCGGACTGCTCGCGTACGTGCGCTTCTTCGAGCGGAGACTGTCGGACGCCGAGCAGTTGGCCTCCGACGTGCGACGCGAAGCCGCTGAGTTCGGTGACCGGTGGGCGCCCGCCATGATGGATGCGCTCGTCGCATCGATCCGACTGTGGACCGGGCGCTTCTCCGAGGCCGAGGAGCTGTCGCGTCGGGCGCTCGTCGCGTTCCGCGACCTCAACGACCGGTTCGGGATCGTGCAGGCGCTCGCGCCTCGGATGCGTGCGCTCGTCGCCCTCGGTCGGAGCCACGAGGCCGAGCGCGGTCTCGAAGAGGCGATGTCGCTCGCCGACGCGTTCGGCGACCTGGCGCTTCCGACCATGGCGGCCGCGGGCACGGCGGCGCACCTCGGTCTCGGCGAGCGTGTCGTGGCGCTCGGCGAGACGGCGCTCGAGCGCATGAGTTCGATGGGCGCAGAGACGTCCGAGTCGCTGATCACGCTCGCGCTCGGGCACTGCCAGGCCGGCGACCCCGAGACCGCGTTGGCCGTGCTGATCGACGTGAGCGACGACCGGCCGTACGCGGCCGCCGTGAGGTCGGTGGCCGCGGCGATGACCGGGGCCGACGACGTGGCTCTCGAGTCGGCGCGGCGTGTCGTCGACGATGAGGAGGCGAGCTACCTCGATCAGGTCATGGCCGGCATCGCCGGTGCCGCGGCGTCACGCCGGCAGCCCGGCGATGCATCGCTCGAGGTCGTCGAGGAGTGGCTGGCGTCGGCGCGCATCACGGCCGAGGAGGCGGGGGACGTGGTCGCGATCGCGCTCGCGAAGGGGGCGTCCGCGGCGCTCCTCCACCCGTCGATGCTCGACGACGACGTCCAGGTCGAACACATCGCCGTCGGCTGGCGACGCATCATCGACGGTCTCGCCGCACCCGACCGCTGCGCCAACTGACGTCACGCCTGGGGTCAGACCCAGAACGTGACATCCGCTCGGGTCACCTCCGGGGCGTCCCGGGTCGGCGGCGACCGGGCGCGAGGGTCATGATGGAGGCATGGCCGACCCCACGGTCCTCGACACGAGTCTGTTCACCGACACCGAGCTCCTGCGTCGGGCCGCGGCACTTCGCGCCGACGCCGTGGCGGCACTCGATCCCGGCGTCGCCGAGGCCGTCGCACGACGGATTCGCGAACTCGTCGGCGTACCGGTGGCCGACGGTGTCGCCGACCCCGGGATCGACGAGGACGCACTCGCCGTCGTGCTCGACGTCGCCGAGCAGTTCGTCCTCGACGTCCATGGCATCACCGACGAGCGCTTTGCCCGACTCAGCGACCACTTCGACCACAGCCAGGTGGTCGCGCTGATGTTCCACATGGCGCTCGTCGACGGCTTCGCCAAACTCGAACAGGCCTCGGGGACCGAGCTCCCCGACGTCACCCGATCCACGGAGGATCAGTCATGAGCACCGTTCCACGTCTTCCCTCGGCGGTCGAGGGCGCCCGGGGGATGGGTGGCATCCTCGCCCATCAGCCGTCGCTCGCACGTGGGTTCGGCGACCTGTACGCCCAGTTCTGGAGCCACGGCGAGGTCGATCACCCGACCAAGGAAACCGTCCGGATCCGCAACGCTCGGGTCACCGACTGCGGCTATTGACGCAACGTGCGCTTCGCGGTCGCGAAGCAGCAGGGACTCGAGGAGGATCGCGTCGACCGGATCGACGACGGGTGGCGGGAGAGCGACCTCGACGACGACGCCAAGGCGGCACTCGGGTTCGCCGACGCCTATCTCGATGCCGCCGGCCCACTCGAGGGTTCCGACCGCGCGCGCTTCGTCGAGAGGTTCGACGAGGTCGAGCGGACCGAACTCGGCGTCGGTCTCGCCCTCTTCCACGGGTTCAGCAAGGCACTGATCGCCCTCGGGTGCGAACCCGAGGAGATGGCGACCACCGAGTTGCCCACGCCCGGCAGCTGAGGGCCGCGTCGGCGAGGCCGATCAGCGGTTCGGCTGCGGCGTGACCCTCAGGTACGGCTTGACCGGCTCCCAGCCCTTCGGGAAGAGGTTCTTCGCGTCGTCGTCGCTCACGGCGGGCACGATGATCACGTCCTCGCCGTCGGTCCAGTTGGCCGGGGTGGCGACCTTGTGGTCGGCGGTGAGCTGCAGCGAGTCGATGACGCGGAGGATCTCGTCGAAGTTCCGGCCGGTCGATGCGGGATAGGTGAGCGTGAGCTTGACCTTCTTGTCGGGTCCGATCACGAACACCGAGCGGACGGTCATCGTGTCGCTCGCGTTCTCGTGGATCATGTCGTAGAGGTCGGCGACGGTGCGGTCGGGGTCACCGATCATCGGGAAGTTCACGGCATCGCCCTGGGTCTCCTCGATGTCCTTCTCCCACTCGACGTGGCTGTCGACGGGATCGACCGAGAGGCCGATCACCTTGACGTTGCGCTTGTCGAACTCGGGCTTGATCCGCGCGACCGTGCCGAGTTCGGTCGTGCAGACCGGTGTGAAGTCCTTCGGATGGCTGAACAGGACGCCCCACGAGTCGCCCAGCCACTCGTGGAAACTGATGTCGCCCTGCGTGGTGGGGGCGGTGAAGTCGGGTGCGGTGTCGCCGAGGCGGACGGCCATGGGGATGCTCCTTCGCGAGAGTCGTTCGTGAGAGTCGGACGTCGGACGTGTGGTCGACGATAGCGGTGATTCCCGACAAGTTTGGTCGGGAATCTGTGACCAGTGTCTGCATCGGCGTCGCTGTGACGGCCCTTTCGGTTGCTGTTCACCTCGCCGTCATCGGGTCGTGATCGAGGGGTCCGCGGGATCGCCTAGGTTCTCGGGGGTCACGGCGGCGACGATGCCGTCGGAGGCTCGACACACACCCGCGGGAGGGTCCATGTCCGTTCGTTCGTCTCGCCGATCCCGGTCGTCCGCCGGGAGGATCCGGCGATTGGGGATCCTGACGACGCTGGCCACCGCGGCCGTCGTCGTTCCGACCGTCTCGACCGTCGAGGCCGTCGACAGCGGCGGCCTCGACATCTTCATCAGCGAGATCCACTATGACAACGACGGAACCGACGTCGGCGAGGCGATCGAGGTGTTCGGCCCGGCCGGCACCGACCTCACCGGGTGGCAGGTCGTCCGGTACAACGGCAACGGTGGTGGGCAGTACGGCTCCGACACGTTGAGCGGGATGATCCCCGACCTCGACGGCACCTCCGGCGTCGTGGTGGTGAACTACCCGAGCAACGGACTGCAGAACGGTTCACCCGACGGCGTCGCTCTGGTCGACCCCGTTGGCACGGTCGTGCAGTTCCTCAGCTACGAGGGCACGTTCGCCGCGACTGACGGCCCGGCTGCTGGTGAGACATCGACCGATATCGGATTCTCGGAGGACGCCACGACCGCGGTCGGTGACAGCCTGCAGCTCGTCGGCACCGGCACGAGCAGAGGGGACTTCACCTGGCAGGCGCCGGCTCCGTCGTCGTTCGGCGCCATCAACGGCTCCGATGGTGGTGGTGGCGGCGGTGGCGGTGGCGGCCCCGTGGACGGTGTCGCCATCACCGAGATCCACTACGACAACGCCGGGACCGACGTCGGTGAGGCGGTCGAGATCACCGGTCCGGCGGGGACCGATCTGACCGGTTGGACGGTCGTTCGATACAACGGTTCGGGCGGCGCGGTGTACGGGACGGACCCGTTGGGGGGCGTGATTCCCGATCTCGACGGCACCTCGGGCGTGGTCGTCGTCGACTATCCGAGCAACGGGTTGCAGAACGGTTCGCCCGACGGTCTCGCGCTCGTGGCGCCCGACGGCACGGTGGTGGAGTTCCTGTCGTACGAGGGATCGTTCGCCGCGTCCGACGGTCCGGCTGCCGGACTGACGTCGACCGACATCGGCGTGGCCGAGACGTCGAGCACTCCGGTCGGGGAGTCGTTGCAGTTGATCGACGGCGTCTGGACCGGCCCGGCCGAGAACACGTTCGGCTCACTCAACGACGGCACCGGTGGCGGCGGTGGCAGCCCCTTCCTGTCGGAGATCCACTACGACAACGCCGGGACCGACGTCGGTGAGGCGATCGAGATCACCGGACCGGCGGGGACGGATCTGACCGGTTGGACCGTGGTCCGCTACAACGGCAACAACGGGGAGCAGTACGGCTCCGACGCACTCGTCGGCGTGATCCCCGATCTCGACGGCACCTCGGGTGTGGTCGTCGTCGACTATCCGAGTAACGGGCTGCAGAACGGTTCGCCCGACGGTCTCGCGCTGGTCGCGCCCAGCGGCGCAGTCGTGGAGTTCCTGTCGTACGAGGGATCGTTCACCGCGTCCGACGGTCCGGCTGCCGGGCTGACGTCGACCGACATCGGCGTGGCCGAGACGTCGAGCACTCCGGTCGGTGAGTCGTTGCAGTTGATCGACGGTGTCTGGACCGGCCCGGCCGCGAACACCTTCGGATCGCTCAACACCGACCCCGGCAGCGGTGGCGGCGGAGGACCGGGCAACTGTCCCGACGCCCCCGAGGTCACCAACATCGGAGCGGTTCAGGGCAGCGGCGCGGCCACGCCGTGCGCCGGCGAGGAAGTGATCGTCGAGGGCGTCGTCGTCGGCGACTTCGAGGGCCCGTCTCCCGCTCTCCGCGGCTTCTACGTGCAGGAGGAGGACGTCGAGGCCGATGGCGACCCGAACACCTCCGATGCGATCTTCGTCTTCAACGCGGACGACGACTCGGTGTCGCTCGGCGACACGGTCCGGGTCACCGGCACCGCCGCCGAGTTCGCGGACCAGACCCAGCTCAGCTTCTCGACCATCGAGGTGATCAGTCCGGGTGACGGGAGCTCGACGCCGGGCGTCACGCCGTCCACGTTCACGCTGCCGCTCGCAACGGCCGACGCGCTCGAGCCGTTCGAGGGCATGCTCGTCACCGTCGACCAGGAGCTGTTCGTCACCGAGTACTTCCAGCTCGGTCGGTTCGGTCAGGTGCTCGTGTCGAGCGGTGGCCGACTCGATCAACCCACTGCGGTCGCCGAGCCGGGCGCCGAGGCCAACGCCGTCCAGGCGGCGAACGACCTCAACCAGCTCTTCATCGACGACACGCTCAACGAGCAGAACCCCGAGCCGATCATCTACGGCGGCAACGGGCAGCCGCTCACGGCCGACAACCCGCTGCGCGGTGGTGACGTCACCGTGTCGCCGACCGGTGTGCTCACCTACACCTGGGCCGGCAACAGCGCCTCGGGTGACGCCTTCCGGCTGCGCCCGACCGTCGAGCCGATCGAGTTCGAGACCCGCAACCCGCGGCCGACCTCGGTTCCGTCGGTGGGCGGCACGCTCACCGTGGCGAGCTTCAACGTCCTCAACTACTTCCTCACGATCGATGACGGCAGCGACGCCTGCGGTCCGATCGGGTCGAAGGACGGCTGCCGTGGCGCCGACGATGCTCAGGAGCTCGAGCGCCAGCGGGTCAAGCTGCTCGCCGCGCTGTCGAAAATCGACGCCGACGTCGTCGGCCTGATCGAGATGGAGAACACCGAGCTCGCCGACGGGACGGTCGTCGAGCCGCTCGCCGACATCGTGGCCGGTCTCAACGACCTCGCCGGTTCGGAGGAGTGGGCGTTCATCGATGCCGGCGCCATCGGCACCGACGTGATCAAGGTCGGCTTCATCTACCGGGTCGACTCGGTCAGCCCGGTCGGCGATCCGGCCGTGCTCGACTCGTCGGTCGATCCCCGCTTCGACGACTCTCGCAACCGTCCGGCGCTCGCCCAGACGTTCACCGAGGATCGGTCCGGCGAAGTGATGACCGTGATCGTCAACCACTTCAAGTCGAAGGGGTGCAGCGGGTCGACGGGTCTCGACGTTGCTCAGGGCGACGGTCAGGGCTGCTTCAATGCCAGCCGGACGGCGGCCGCAGAGGCGCTCGTCGACTGGGCGGCCGCCTCGCCGACCGGCATCGCCGACGACGACGTGCTCGTCATCGGCGACCTGAACGCCTACGACAACGAGGATCCGATCGACGTCTTCATCGACGCCGGCTACGTCGACCTCGCCGATCGGTTCGAAGACGATCCGTACTCGTTCGTGTTCAGTGGCCAGTGGGGCTACCTCGACTACGCCCTGGCGTCGCCGAGCCTCGTCTCGCAGGTCACCGGTACGGCCGAGTACCACATCAACGCCGACGAGGTACCCGTCCTCGACTACAACACCGGCTTCCAGAGCCCGACGCAGATCGAGGATCTGTTCGCCCCCGACGAGTTCCGGACCTCCGACCACGACCCCGTGCTCGTCGGTCTGAAGCTCGACGCCGCCCCCGGCGGTCGGGTCACCGCGCTGCCGGGGATCCTCTGGCCGGCGAACGGGCGCCTCCGCAACGTGGTGGTGTTCGGCAACCAGGGTTTCCGGGTCCTCGACACCGAGATCGTGTCGGTCACGTCGAACCAGGACGACAGCGGCCTCGCCCGCAACGACCGTCCGAACGACATCCGACTCGTGAACGACCGCCTGGTCCGGCTGCGAGCCGAGGCATTCGGCGGGACCCGGACGTACGAGATCCTCGTGCAGGTCAACGGCGACGGGCAGATCCGCTTCGAGACCGAGAAGGTCCGGGTCTTCCAGCGCCGCTTCCACTTCTTCTGGTGACGTTCGGGAGCGCGTCTGGTTCCATGGGGACATGAGCATCCCCGTGGAACTGGACGCCCTCGAGTCGAAGACGGCCGAGTACGGCTGGGCCTACGTCCTGACCGTGACCGACTCGTCGACGCCGAAGATCGTGGCCACCACGCCCACGTGGTCCGACGGGGCGATGCTGCTGCACGAAGGGGGTGGCTCGGCGCGCAACGCCGACGCACGCTCCACGATCACCGTGGCGTATCCGCCGGTCGAGCCCGACGGCTACACCCTCATCGTCGACGGTGAGGCGGCGGTCGACCGCAGCGACGACGATCACACCGTCATCCGACTCCAGCCGTCGGGTGCGGTGCTCCACCGGGCGGCCGCACCCGGCTTCGGCGGCTCGGCCACCGGCTGCAGCCACGACTGCGCCCCCGTCGAGTAGCGACACTCCAGGTCAGGCACTCTGTCGCTCACCGGTCCAGATCCGATGCGACAGTGTGTGTCTGACCCACCCTGTCGCTGCGCCCTCGGCAGGAATCGAACCTGCGGCCTATCGCTTAGGAGGCGACCGCTCTATCCAACTGAGCTACGAGGGCAGGGGACCAACGCTACGGCCGATCACCAGCGGTTCTACTCGTCGCGGGTGAGGCGGGCGACGACGGCCGGGGCCATGGTCACGCCGACGCCGGCGAGGATCGTGCCGATGCCGATCACGATCCAGGCGTCGATCGGCGGCACGTCGAGCTCGAAGTAGTCGCGCAGGAACGGGATCACCATCACGAAGACGTAGGCGACCGCCATGACGCCGGCGAGGACGATCTTCCACAGCGCAAGCGGCCGGCTGATCAGCACGAGGATCACCAGACCGGCGCCCAGCAGCGTGATCGTGGCGGCGGTCCGCGCCTCGTCGAGCGTGACGTCGTCGAATCGCCGCACGATCTCGTACACGACGTACGAGGCCACCCCCGCGACGGCACCCGCCGGCAGGGAGAATCGAAGCACCCGTCGCAGGAACCCCGGGCGCACGAGCGCCTCGTTGGCCGACAGGGCGAGGAAGAACCCGGGCACGCCGATCGAGAACGTGCCGATGAGGGTGAGCTGTCGGGGCAGGAAGGGGAACGGCGCACCGCTGAGACCGACGAGCAACGTGAGCAGCACCGCGTACGTGGCCTTCGTGATGAACAGGTTGGCGACCCGCTCGATGTTGTTGATGACGCGGCGACCCTCGGCCAGCACGAGTGGCAGCGTCGAGAACCGGTTGTCCATCAGCACCAGCTGGGCGACCGCCCGCGTCGATGACGAGCCCGCCCCCATGGCGATCCCCATGTCGGCGTCCTTCAACGCCAGCACGTCGTTGACGCCGTCGCCGGTCATCGCGACCACGCGCCCCCGCGACTGCAGCGCGCGCACCATCGACCTCTTCTGGTGTGGCGTGACACGCCCGAACACGGCGGTCCGGTCGACGACGTCGGCGAACGCCTCGGCCGACTCCTCGGCGTCGGGCAGCGTGCGTGCGTCGGTGCTGACGTCGGAGTGCGGAACACCCGCACGTGCCGCAACCGCGGCGACCGTTGCTGGGTTGTCACCCGAGATGACCTTGATGGTGACGCCCTGCTCGCGGAAGAACTCGAGGATCTCCGGGGCGTCGGGTCGCACGGTGTCGGTGAGCGTGACGATCGCGAGCGGCTCGAGGTCATCGGGTCGCATCTCACCCTGGTGGTCTCCCTCGGCGTGAGCCAGGACGAGGACCCGCAGCCCGGCGTCGGCGTGTGACCTCACGGCGTCGAGGGTCTCGGTGTGCTCGTCGTCGACGAGGATCTCGGGTGCCCCGAGGTAGTAGGAACCGCGGCCCTCGAAGTGCGTCGCCGCCCACTTGCGGGCCGACGAGAACGGTGTGATCTCGTCGGCGACCCAGTCGGGCGAGGCGTGGTGGGCTGACGCGATGGCGGCGAGCGTGGCGTTGGGGCTGGGGTCGCTCGCGGCGAGCGCACCCAGAGCGAGGTGAACGTGGTCGGTGTCGACGCCGGGCACCGGCTCGACGCCGTCGTACGCGATCTCGCCGGTCGTGATGGTGCCCGTCTTGTCGAGGCACAGGGTGTCGACCCGGGCCAGGAGCTCGACCGACGCGAGCTCCTTCGCGAGAGCCTTGCGCCGGGCCAGCGCGATGATCCCCACGATGAACGCCAGGCTCGTGAGCAGCACGAGGCCGTCGGGCACCATGGCCACCGCGGCGGCGACGGTGCCCTGGAGTGCGTCCTGCCAGCGGTCGACCTCGTCGCTCGACAGCTGACGGATGAGGAGCAGGCCGGCGGCCGGCGGGATGATGTACGTCAGCCAGCGGAGGATCGTGTTGACGCCCCGGCGCAGCTCGGAGTCGGCGAGCTTGAAGATCCGGGCCTCGTCGGCGAGCCGGGCGGCGTAGCTGTCGGCGCCGATGTCGACGGCCCGGTAGAGCCCCGACCCCGACGACACGAAGCTGCCCGACATCACCCGGTCGCCGACCGTCTTGTCGACCGCATCGCTTTCGCCGGTGAGCAACGACTCGTCGCACTCGAGACCGACCGCCGAGAGAACCTCTCCGTCGACGACGACCTGATCGCCCGGCGAGAGGACGAGCACGTCGTCGGCGACGACCTCGGGCACCGTGATCTCGTGGTCGCTCCCGTCCCTCCGAGCGACGGCCTTGGGCGCGTTGAGGAGTTCGAGTTGGTGCAGCGTGCGTCGGGCCCGGAGTTCCTGGACGATGCCGATCACCGAGTTCGAGATGACCACTCCGGCGAACAGCGCGTCGGCCGGGTAGCCGGCAACCAGGATCAGGACGAGCAGCGTCGAGATGATGGCATTGACCGGCGTGAGGACGTTGGCCTTGACGATCTGTCCGAGCGTGCGAACCGGTGCGGCCGGCACGTCGTTGGTACGTCCGTCGGCTCGCCGTTCGGCGACCTCGGCCGACGTCAGGCCGACGATGATGGTCTCGCCGACGGGTCCGCTGGTCGCGATGCTGCGGCCGGCTCCGTCCACCACGGCGAGAGTAGTGCTGGCGGGGTGCGGATCACGTCGACCAGCCGACTCGTCCGTCGAGTCATCGCGAGGCCCGACGACCGCCGCCAGCTCGAGTGGAATCGTCAGATCGGTCGCGCCGTCTGCACGCCGACCGCAGCAGCGACGTGCGGCAGCGGCACGATCGTCGGATCGCCGCACGCGTCGACGGTGAACGCGTATGGATTGACCGCGTCGTCGCCCGG
The DNA here is from genome assembly GCA_039185545.1 of Actinomycetota bacterium. Lineage (GTDB taxonomy): Bacteria > Actinomycetota > Acidimicrobiia > Acidimicrobiales > Ilumatobacteraceae > Ilumatobacter_A. Next base: position 10,064 of record JBCDAK010000004.1, on the reverse strand, counting down.
CCGGATCTCGAAGTGGAGGTGCGGTCCCCGTGCGTTGCCGGTGGACCCGACCGTTCCGATGACGTCGCCGGCTTCGACCTCACGTTCAGGTCCAGCCCACTCGTCGAGGTGCGCGTAGTAGAAGCGGAGACCCTCGTCGGTGATCAGCCAGGCCGATCGGCCACCGAGCCTGCTCTGCGTGTGCTCCACGGTTCCGTCGCGGACAGCGACGATCGGCGTCCCCCGGTCCGCGATGAGATCGACGCCCTCATGGGTTCGTCCGCCGCTGCGGGGCCAGCCCCAGCTGTCCTCGAAGTCGTGTGGCCCGTCGACCGGACAGACGTCGAGGACCGAGGTCGATCGCACGTGAGCGCGCCCGTCGTCGTCCAGGAAGGCGTCGTCGAAGACGGCGTCGAGACTGACGCTCGCGGTGGATGCGCGGGTCGTGTCCTCGTGGATCGGTCGCGGCTCCGCCGCTGCGGATCCGGACGTCGCGATCGCCACCGCCGTGGAGAGGCCGATGGAGGTGGCGGCGAGGGTGAGGGCGAGTCGGACTCGCCGACGGCCCGCCGCCCGTCGGAAGGGTTCGGTTCGCATGGAGGCGGAGACGTTACGAACGAGTGACGCGAAGGTGACGTCGACGTGACGGATGCCGCAGCACGTGTGAACGAGCTCACGGAACGTCGCCGTGAGACCATCTGACGGCGGATCCAGGCGAACGGCGCCGACCGGGGGAGGGATCGCCGGGACCGACGTCGTCAGGTGGGTGACGGTCGGTGGGTCTCGCCGATTCCTCGGACGAGCCACGCGATCGTCAGGAACATCGCCACTCCCAGTGTGATCGACGCAGCGCCGAGTCCCGCGGTGGCCCCCACCGCGCCGACGAGCAGCGGCCCGGCGATCTTGCCGGCGTCCTGCGTGACCGCGAGCGCGGCGAGGAACGGTCCGGGGGCGTCGGACGGCGCGAGATCGCTGCCGAACGTCAACATCACACCCGACCCCAGTCCGTTGCCGATCCCGATCACGGCGCCGGCGACCACGGCGATCGTCGCCGACGTCGCCACCCCGAGAACGACCAGGCCGATCGCGATGATCCCGAACGACGGCACCATCGCTGCCAGCCGACCGTGGGCGTCCATCAGCCACCCGGAGACGGGGAACAGGAGGAGGTCGGCCGCCGTCCCGACGGTGACCAGAGCGCCGACCTCGGCGGGCCCGAGACCGAGTTCGTCGCCGATCAGCGGAACGACCACGAACCGTCCCTCGCGCACCGTCATCACCATCAGGAAGACGGGCCCGGCCCGAAGCAGGATCCGGCGATGCGTGCGGACCGCTGCCACGACGCCCTCGGAGGAGGTCCCGACGCGCGCCGGATCCGCGTCGAACCTTCCTGCGCCGACCTCGGGTCGAGGGTCGTCGCGGGCGGGAGCGGGTCGGGACAGGATCGCCGGCACGAGGCCGAAGGCCGACAGGACTCCGGCCACTGCGAACGCGGCCGAGAAGCCGATTCGGTCGGCGATGAGCCCGCCGAGGAGCGGGCCCACGAACAGCGAGATCCGGAACGATCCGCCGATCCACGCCATGGCGCGCCCCCGGGTGGCGTCGTCGACCGTGCGGGTGATGTACGTCTGCCGGGACAGCCGCAGTGCTGCTCCAGCCGAGCCGCCGCCGAGCCGCAGCGCCACGAGAGCGATCGCTGCGTCGGTGAGACCCAGTGCGGCGACGGCCAGCGCGATCACCGCGAGCGCACCGATCATGACCGACCGCTCGCCGTGGCGGGCGAGCAGTGTGCCGACCGGGAGACCGGCGAGGGCGGCGCCCAATCCGGCCGCTGCGAGGACGACCGACGTCGTTCGCAGCGTGAGGCCGATCTCTGCGAGATACAGCGGCAGGACCGGGATCAGCATCCCGGTGGCGATCGTCCCGGCCGAGATCGGCGCATAGACCGGTCCGAAGAGGCGACGGAGTCGTCGGCCTGCCGTGGAGGCCTCCTCGTTCACCGTGACCGGGTCGCTCACTGCGGTCGGACCGTACCCGCGAGGGTTCGCGTGCGAGTCCTCGTTCGAGGTGTGCCACGTGCCGCTCGTACGTTTGAGATCGTGTGAACGAGGAACCATGATTCGTGACACGGACAGGGACCGTCCCCGACCGGGTCGCTCAAGGGGAGAACCATGAAGCAACTGACCGGACTCGACGTCGGCTTTCTCCTGATGGAGACACCGAACACGTACGGGCACGTCAACGGGCTCAGCATCTACGAGCGCCCCGACGGCGACTTCGACCCCTTCTCCGTCGTACGTGAGCGCTTCGAGATCCTCGCGAGCCAGCTCGAGCCGCTCCGCCGCCGGGTGGTCGAGGTGCCGCTCGAACTCGACCGGCCGTATTGGATCGAGGACAAGAACTTCGACATCGACTTCCACGTCCGTCACATCGGGATCGCGCCTCCCGGGGCCGCCGACCAGCTCGCCGAGCAGGTGGCCCGGATCGTCGGTCGCCACATGGACCGTCGCCGCCCGCTGTGGGAGGTGTACGTCATGGAGGGCCTCGCCGACGGTCGATGGGCGATGCTGACCAAGCTCCACCACGCCACGATCGACGGAGCGTCCGGCGTGATCATGCTCAAGATGATCACCGGGTCGTCGCCCGACGAGCCGTGGGACCACGAGTACATCCCGTGGGAGGGCGAGGACCCGCCCACTCGCGGCGAGATGCTGCAGCGAGCAGCGAAGAACATCGCGCTCAACCCCGTCCGTGGCGCACGGATCTCGTTGAGCATGATGCGCGACGTCGCCTCGGCGCTCGGGATCGACAGCGTGAGCGGCGTCGTCGACCGGGCGCGAGACACGGTCGGTGCGATCGCCAAACGGTCGACGGGCGCCACCGACGACAGCACGTCCCGCGTCTCGATCCCGATCACGCCGGCGCCACCGACGCCGTGGAACGCGAGCGTCACGCCGCACCGTCGGTTCGCCATGCGCTCGATGCAGCTCTCGAACCTCAAGGCGCTCAAGGACGCCACCGGCGGCACGCTCAACGACGTCGTGATGGCGGTCTGTACCGGGGCGCTCCGGAACTACCTCATCGAGCACGATGCGTTGCCCGAGGGTCGACTGCGCGCGATGGTGCCGGTGTCGATCCGGACCGGTGACGAGGAGGATCCGTGGACCAACCGCGTGTCCGCCATCGTCGCCGACCTGCCGACCGACGTCGAGGATCCTCTCGAGCGCATCACCGAGTGCCGCGAGGCGATGCTCGCCGGCAAGCGTCAGTTCGACCTGCTCCCCGCCGAACAGATGGTCGACGCCACGCAGTACACCTCGCCGGTCATCGCTGCGTCGGCGGTGCGACTCGTGTCGCGGCTCAAGCTCGCCGACCGCGTCAATTCGCCGGTCAACGTCGTCATCTCCAACGTTCCCGGGCCGCGGGAGCCGCTGTACTTCGCCGGCGCGAAGCTCGATCACTACATCCCGGTGTCGACCATCTCCGACGGGGTGGGACTCAACATCACCGTCCACAGCTACGAAGACCGCATGGACTTCGGTCTCATCGCCGACCGGGAGCTCGTTCCCGATCTCTGGCACCTGGTCGATCTCCACATCGACGAGATCCACACCATGTTCGAGGTGTCTGGTGCCGAGTGGGCCGAGCCGCCGCCTCCGCCGGCGATGCGGTACGGCGGTGACGGCGTCGATCCGATCCCGCCCGGCGATCCCGAGGTGGCGGCTCGCCTGGCCGGCATCACCACCGACCCGATCGAGCCGTCGGGCTCGTCGACGAACGGCAACGGGTCCGGCTCGAGCGCTGGCCGCCCACCGAAGAAGCGGACGTCGTCCAAGGGATCGGGCTCGAAGGGATCGGGGTCGAAGGGATCGGGCTCGAAGGGGTCGGGGTCGAAGGCGTCGAAGAAGTCGGGGAAGAAGAAGACGGCCGTTCGGGCCGCCGCCTCGGCGACGCCCTGATCCCGGTGACGCCCCCGGCCGACGCGCCGGTTCGGGCGTCGCTGTGATCCCGGCGTGTTTCTCGTCCTGACGGTCGGCACGGGCCGTCGGCGAGCGCGGCAGTAGGGTGCGGTCATGAGTGCGGTGGCGGCCGAGGGCGCTCGTCGGCAGCATTTCGATCCTCCCGGGCCGCTGTTCGCGGCACTCGAGACCCGTGCGTTCGCCGAACGCGCCCAGATGACGGCGTTGCTTCCGGCCCTCCGCCGGCTCCCGCGAGGCGACGGCCACCCGGTCGTCGTGTTTCCGGGGTTCACGGCGACCGATCGCTCGACCGAACCACTCCGGCGGCTGCTGCGCGACCTCGGCTACCGAACGTATGGCTGGTCGGGTGGCCGCAACGTGGGCCCCACGGTCGAAGCGCTCGAAGTCATCGTCGAGCGACTCGAGCACGCGTACTCGCGCGACGAACGCGAGGTGAGCCTCATCGGGTGGAGCCTCGGCGGTATGTATGCACGTGAGCTCGCGCGCTCACTGCCGAACATGGTCCGCCAGGTGATCACGCTCGGGAGCCCGATCCAGATGGTCGAGCAGGACAAGTCGGGTGCCGAGCGGATGTGGCAGGCGATGCGTCGACGGCACGTCGCCGGATTCGTCCGCCAAGAGCGCGAGGCGACGCGGCCGCTGCTCGAAGTGCCGGCGACGTCGATCTACACGCGCACCGACGGCGTGGTCCCGTGGCAGGCGAGCCTCATCCGCCGGACCGATCGCACCGAGAACATCCGTGTCTACGGGTCGCACTGCGGTCTCGGCTTCAACGTGGCGGCGATCTACGCCATCGCCGATCGGCTGGCCCAGCCCGATGGGCAGTGGCGCCACTTCCGAGCGCCGTTCCCGCTCCGCCTGCACTATCCGCCGGCGACCGATCTCGAGCCCGATCGCCTGCCCGGCCACTGATGCCCGCCCCGTGAGGGCATGACAGCACTGTCAGTCGGGCCGTCACGATCGCTCAAGCCATCGGCCGTCGTTGCCGATCGGAGAACGATGGACGAGTGCGCACCTCCGCGTCGGGCGCGCTCGCGCACGTGAACCCGTCGTCCGACGGCGCGCCGCAACGCTCGCCGTCGACGATCCCCGAGGGTGTCCACGGTGTCCTCCGACTGGAGGAGATCGACCGGGCGATCATCGACGTGGTCTTCCTCACGGCCATCGGCGCGGCCGCGCTCGGCCTCGGAACATCCATGACGTACGGCGGATGGTACGCGGCGGCAGCGAGCGGGCCGTTCGTGTGGATCCTCCTCCGACGCTGGTTCCTCGACCGTCTGATCGGCGTTCCCGCAGCTGTGGCCGGCATGGTGGCGATCACCACGTGGGCCATGACGATCTCGAGCGTCGCGTCCGGGGGGCTGGGTGGACCGGGCCCGTACTTCGCCGGGCTCGTCGCGATGTTGGCGTCGACGCTCTACCCCGACGTCGTCTGGGTGCGTGCGATCGGAGTGCTGTCGGTGGCGGTGATCGTCGCCACCGACCTGCTGATCGACCGGCCGGTCGACTGGTTCCACGCGGCCGGAGCGTCGATTCTGGCGTTGGCGATCCCCACCGCCGCCGAGCGGCTGGTTCGGCTCGAGAGCGAACAGCGGCGTCGGTCGATCGTCGATCCGTTGACCGGATGTCTCAATCGACGGTCACTGAGGACGCGGATCGACGAACTCGACGCCCAGGTGGTCGGTCCCGGTGTTCCGATGTCGGTCATCGTGTTCGACATCGACCACTTCAAGAACGTGAACGATCGTTTCGGCCACGGCATCGGTGACCACGTGCTCGTGCACGTGGCGAAGATCGTGCGTGAGCAGTTGCGTCGGGTCGAGTCGCTGTACCGAACGGGCGGTGAGGAGTTCCTCGTGCTGCTCCCCGAGACCGACCTCGACGACGCCACGGTGGTGGCGGTCGGGCTGCGTGCCGCCCTCGCCGCCGAGCCGTTCGCCGGCCCGCACGGGCCGATCGACGTCACCGCGTCGTTCGGGGTGGCCGGTGCTGTCACACCGGTGGCGGTGGGATCGCTGTCGGCCGACGCCGACCGACAGCTCTACCGCGCGAAGGAGGGCGGACGGAACTGTGTCGCTCGTGCGGACCACCCGAACGTGATCGCGCCTCGTCGACCCACGATCGTCTGAGCGAGCGTCCCGCCACCTACGGTCGCGAGCATGGACTTCGCGATCCCCGAGACGACGCAGAAGCTGCTCCACGACCTCGACGTCTTCATCGACGACGTCATCAAGCCGATGGAAGCCGAGGACGACAACATCCGGTTCTTCGACCATCGCCGTGAGGACTCGCGGACCGACTGGGAGCGCGACGGACTCCCGAACGCCGAGTGGGAGGCGCTGCTCCGTCGCATGCGGGTGGCCGCGGACCAGGCCGGCTTCTACCGGTACCACCTGCCGTCACGATTCGGTGGCAGCGACGGCACCAACCTCGACATGGCCATCGTTCGCGAGCACCTGGCCCGGAAGGGTCTCGGGCTGCACAACGATCTACAGAACGAGAACTCGATCGTCGGCAACCTCGTGACGGTGCTGATGATGGAGCGCTACGGCTCACCCGAGCAGCAGGAGTACTGGATCCCGAAGATGCTGGCCGGCGAGGCGCACATCGGGTTCGGACTCACCGAGCCGAAACACGGGTCGGACGCCACGTGGATGGATACGTCGGCCGTGCGCGACGGCGACGAGTGGATCATCAACGGCGAGAAGTACTGGAACACCGGGCTCCATCACGCGACCCACGACTACATCTTCGCCCGCACCTCGGGGGAGCCCGGCGACGGCCAGGGAATCACGTGCTTCATCGTGCCGACCGACTCGCCCGGCTTCGAGGTCCAGGAGTTCATGTGGACCTTCAACATGCCGACCGATCATGCGCACGTCACGCTGACCGACGTCCGGGTCTCGAACGCCGACATCCTGGGTGACGAGGGTCATGGCCTGCAGACCGCCCAGCTGTTCGTGCACGAGAACCGGATCCGCCAGGCGGCGTCGTCGCTCGGTGCCGGTCTGCACTGCATCGACCTGGCCGTCGACTACGCGAATCAGCGGACGACGTTCGGGAAGAAGCTGTCGTCCAACCAGGCGATCCAGTTCCCGCTCGCCGATCTCTACGCCGAGGCCGAGATGCTGCGAGCGTTGATCCAGAAGACGGCGTGGCAGCTCGATCAGGGCATCGACCACATGGAGATCACCGACAAGGTCGCGATCTGCAACTACCGCGCCAACCGGTTCTGCTGCGACGCCGCCGACCAGGCGATGCAGACCTGTGGCGGTCAGGGCTACAACCGGGCGATGCCGTTCGAGCACATCTACCGCCACCACCGGCGGTACCGGATCACCGAGGGGTCCGACGAGATCCAGATCCGCAAGGTGGCGGGCAAGCTGTTCGGGTACACGAGCCGCGCCAAGGGCTGACCGTTCACACGCCATTCATCGAGCGGGCGCATGGGCGACCTCGACTCGGGGTACACCGTTCGCCAGCGCAGTCCACCTCTGTGTCCACCCGGGTCCCCCGACCGGAATCGACGTGTCCGCCATCGATCCTTCCGCCGCCAGCACACCACGGCAGCGCGCGGCGCCGGCACCTCGGAGCTGGTGGGTGCGGGTCGCCGGACTCGCGATCGGGCTCGGCCTCCTCGCTCTGTCGGGCTTCATGTTCCTCGACGGCCCGCAGTCCGAGCCGGTGCGCCCGGCGGTCGATCCCGTTGTGCAGCCGGCCTCGGTCTCACCCTGACGGCTCGTCGCCCGGCTGAGTACGCTCGGCGGCCGTGCCGACACTGGTGTTGACCGCGATCGGCGACGAGCGCCCCGGTCTCGTCGAGGAGCTCGCGGCCGTCGTCGCGGCCCGCGGTGCCAGCTGGGATCGCAGCTCCATGGCGCGACTGGGGTCGAAGTTCGCCGGGATCGTCGAGGTCTCGGTGTCCGAGGACGAGATCGAGTCGCTCGTCGCCGACCTCGCCGAGTTGTCGTCGGCGGATGCACTGCAGATCCATGTCGAGCAGGGTGTCGAGCACGGTGTCGCGCGGAGTGGGGCGGCCGCCGCCGACCTCGACGCTGCCGACGTGTCGTTCACGGCGTCGCTCATCGGTCAGGATCGACCGGGCATCGTGCACGAGATCAGTCGGGAGATCGCGGCGGCGGGCGTGAGCATCGTCGAACTGCGGACCGCGACGATGAGTGCGCCGATGTCGGCCGAGACGCTGTTCGAGGCGACCGCCACGTTGTCGGCCTCGCGGGATGTCGACCGTCAGGAGCTGGCGGAGCGTCTCGAGGCCATCGCCGACGAGCTGATGGTCGACCTCGACATCGAGGTCACCCCCGCCTGACGTCGAGCGATCAGACGGGAGCGATCGGGTCGATGATCGCCTCGGCCAGCTGAGCGGCCTTGGCCTCGACTCCCTCGGAGCCGAGCAGCATGAAGGCCGGGACGATGGTGCGCGTCACCCCGACCGAGGCGAGCTCCTGCGCGGCTCCGACCGGGTCGCCGCCGAACAGCCCGGGGTGGGCTGCGGTGAACTCGATCGCGGAGGGATCGCGGTCGTGGTCGGCCGCGGTCTGGCGGACGATGTCGAACAGCTCGCGCAACTCGTCGATCGATCCCTTGCCGGGGAAGTAGCCGTCGCCGAGTCGGCCGGCCCGCCGCGCCGAGATCGGCGAATGCCCGCCGACGACGATCGGCACCGAACCGACGACCGGCTTCGGGTTGGAGCTGACGCCGGTGAACGACGCGAACTCGCCGTCGTAGCTGGCGTCGTCGCTCGCCCACAGCGCCCGCATCGCGTGGACGTACTCGTCGGTGCGGGCGCCGCGCTTCTCCCACGGGATGCCGAGTGCGTCGAACTCCTCCTCGAGCCACCCGACACCGATGCCGAGCTGGAATCGACCTCCGGACAGCGCATCGAGCGTGGCGCACTGCTTGGCGAACACGAGCGGATTGCGCTCGGGGAGGATCACGATCCCGGTGCCGAGCACGAGTGTCTCCGTGTGTGCTGCGACGACGGCGAGCCAGACCATCGGGTCGGGGATCGGCGACGTCTTGTCGCCCGGCATCTTGCCGCTCGGCGCGTACGGGTACTCGCTGTCGTACTCGCTCGGCCAGATGACGTGTTCGACGGTCCAGACCGACTCGACCCCGGCCTGCTCGGCGGCGACGGCCAGCTCGGCGACGCCGCTGGCCTCGGCGAAGGGTCCGGTGTTGGCGAAGGCGAGTCCCACGTGCATGGGCGCTGAACCTAGTGCGGCGGTCTGCGTCGGGGACCCGTCGCACGGTCGTTCGGCGGTCCCGGCGGCCGTCGAGGGGCGATACGGTGGCGATGGCGTCGAGAAGCCGGCTCGTCGGCTCGATCGCCATGGCGCGCACACCGGAGGTGCCGATGACCCGATCGAACGATCCCGCCCACGTGGCAATCGACATCATGTCCAAGATGGGAGTTCTCGACGAGGCGACCTGCGTCGAGTTGTTGGAGTCGACACCGATCGGACGCGTCGGGTTCTCGACCGACGGCGAGATGCTCGTGCTCCCGGTCAACTTCAAGTGGTACGAGGACAGCGTCGTCTTCCGCACGCTCGAAGGTCAGAAGCTCGCCGCAGCGGCCGAGAACCAGCATGTCTGCTTCGAGGTCGACCAGTGGGACGCCTCGACTCGAACCGGCTGGAGTGTGGTCGTGCAGGGGGTCGCCCGTGAGGTCACGAACTGGGCCGAGGACATCCGCCTCGACCAGATCGGATTGGTCCCGTGGGCGAAGGCCGAGTGGCGACCGATCTGGGTGCGCATCGAGCCCAACACGATCTCCGGTCGCGTCCTGCGCTGACGCCCCTCTGGTCACGCGGTCGCCGTTCACCCGGACCGCAGGGGGTCAGGTCGAGGACTCCGGCGGAGCGGGGCGCGGCGGAGGTAGCCGGTCGGGATCGGTCACTGCGTGTTCGATGTGGTCGGTGTGTTCGGCAGGTTCGGTCGACGTCGTCGGACCGGGCTGGGCTGTCACGACGCGTGCGGCGAGCAGGGTGCTGATCGGAACCGATGCGATGAGCCCGATCGACCCCACGAGGGCGCGGATCACCTCGGTGGCGACGACCTCGCGGGTGAGGACCGATCCGACGCTCT
>JBCDAK010000003.1:0-65564 GCA_039185545.1 Actinomycetota bacterium | reverse complement strand
CGAGGTCGCGTTCCGCATCGCCCGTTTCTTCGACGTCGGCCTCGACGACGTGTTCGCCTACCGCGACGACGACTGACCCATCGCGCCCCGGCTCATGTCAGCGCATGTCCACGGAACCGCACGATGCGCTGACACGAACCCACACCCCCTGGCTCATGTCAGCGCATGTCCACGGAACCGCACGATGCGCTGACACGAACCCGCCCCAAGTCCCAGCGCCTCACGTCAGCGCAGGTCGACGAAACCGGAGGATGCGCTGACGCGAACGCCGGACACCAAGGCCGCACGCCGGGCGGCCGGGCGGGTCAGGTGAGGTAGTCGACTCCGGAGAGGTCGACGCTGACGGTCCAAAGTTCGGAGGCGACGGATTCGTCCTTCGCCCGACCGGCCATCCCCACCTTCTCGGGGTGACCGCGGAACTCGCCCATGCCGCCGGGCCCGTAGTAGTCGCCGCCCTCGGCGGCGGGGTCGACGGCGGCCATCAACGTGGGAAGGGCGCCCATCGCCGCGCTCTGCGTCATGAACTTGTCGAACACCGGGCGGATGAAACCGAGCACACGGCTGAGTGCGTCTCCGGCCGGCTCGTTGCCGAGATTCGTGCTCGACCCTCCCGGATGTGCAGCGACCGACAGGATCGGCAACCCGGCCGCCGTCACCCGTTCGTCGAGCTCCCGCGTGAACAGCAGGTTGGCGAGCTTGCTCCTGCCGTAGGCCCGCCACGGGTGATAGCTCACGGATGCGTCGAGATTCTCGAAGTCCATCGTGCCGCTGCGGTGGGCGAGGCTGGCGATGTTGACGACCCGGGCCGGCGTCTCGTCGGTGCCCGTCGCCGAGAGCGTGTCGAGCAGCAGTCCGGTCAGCGCGAAGTGGCCGAGGTGGTTCACACCGAACTGCACCTCGACGCCCTGAGGCGTGAGCCGCTTGGGCGTGGCCATCAGGCCGGCGTTGTTGACCAGGACGTCGAGACGACCGTGCTCGGCGAGGAAGTTCTCGGCCGCCGAGCGGACCGAGTCGAGGTCGCCGAGGTCGAGATCGAGGATCTCCGTCGACCCGCCGCCCGACGCCGAGCTCGCCTCGATGTCCGCCTCGGCCACCTCGGCCTTCTCCCGTGATCGACACGCGAGCACGACGTGTGCTCCCTTCTCGACGAACACCCTGGCGGCCTCCAGGCCGATCCCGGAGTTCGCTCCGGTGATCAGGACGGTGCGTCCGGACTGGTCGGGGACGTCGGCGGCGGTCCACTCACTCATCTCGCCACGCTACGTCACACCGCGACCACCACCGACAACTCGCGACCCGAGACGTGACCGGAGTCCGGTCCACCTTCACGATGACTTCAGGGTCGCATGGCGATGGTGACTCCATGCCCATCGACGCCACCCCCCGCAACGCCGCCCACCTCTGGCGACGCGCGGCCTTCGGAGCGTCTCGGGAGCAGATCGACCAGACGGTGCGCGATGGCATCGAAGCGAGCGTCGAGTCGATGTTCGACCACCGCCGAGCCGTCGACGGCGGCGAGCCGCATCGCACGGTCGGGGTCATGGCGTACGAGACGCCGCAGTTGAACACGTGGTTCCTCCGCCTCGCCGCCACGTCACCGACGCCGGCCATCGAACGACTGACCTGGTTCTGGCACGGCCACTTCGCCACGAACATCGACAAGTTCGAGGGCCCCGAGTTGTTCCACGCCCAGCTCATGACCTTCCGTCGACACGGCATGGGGCGGTTCGACGACCTCCTCAAGCTGATGGCGCGGGATCCGGCGATGATCCTCTGGCTCGACCTGCACACGTCGGTCTTCGGGAAGCCGAACGAGAACTACGCCCGCGAGCTGATGGAGCTGTTCTCGCTCGGGGTCGACGGCGGCTACACCCAGCGCGACGTCGCCGAAGCCGCTCGCGCGTTCACCGGGTACACGATCAGCGAGTTCCCCCGACCCACTCGGGCATGGATCTCGTCGGCCCTCCACGACGACGGCGAGAAGCAGATCCTCGGTCAGACCGGTCGCTTCACCGGAGACGACGTGGTCGACATCATCGTGCAGCGGCCCGAGTGCCACCGCTTCATCGCGACCCGCCTCTGGACCCGGTACGCCGGAACAGCGCCGGCCCCCGGCGTCATCGACGAATTGGCGGCGGCGTTCGCGCAGCGCCTCGTCGTCCGCGACCTCGTCGTCGCCATGTTCACCCACCCGGCCTTCTACGCCGACGACGTCCGGCTCGGACTCGTGGCGCAACCGTTCGAGACGGTCGTCAACGCCGTCCGCGGCTTCGGCGTCGATCTCTTCGACGCGAGCACGCAGCCACTCACCGACGACGAAGACCTCGTCGACGTCGGCGCCTTCCCGTGGTGGATCCCGCTCGAGATGTTCGAGGAGATGGGGCAACTCGTCGCTCACCCACCGAACGTCGGCGGCTGGCCCCACAACGACGCCTGGATCGACGCCACTCGCTCGATCGGCCGACTGAACGCCGGAATCCTCTTCGCCGAGGCGGTCCTCGAAGCCGACACGCCGGTCGTCCGTGAGATCGAAGCAGCCGCCGACCGAGACCCGCGCACGGCCGCCGCACTCCTGATGGCGGCCTTCGGCCACGTCGAGCACTCCACCGACACCGAGGCCGCCATCGTCGCCGCGCTGACCGCCCCGCCCGACGACGTCGGGCCACTCGCCAGTGCGATCGCCATCGCCTTCACGTCCCCCGAGGTGACCCTGTCATGACCAATGAACCCACCCCCTCCCGCCCGACGTCGTCCGGCAGGATCGAGACCCCACGATCTTCACGACGTCGTTTCCTCCAGCTCGCCGGCCTCGGCGCCGTCGGCGCGACGGGTGCCTTCGCAGCGCCGACACTCGTCGGCCGCCTCATGGCCGAGGAGTCGACGACCGGCAACTTCGGTCCCAGCCCCGGCGGGTCGACCGGGGGCAGCGGCGGACGCGATCCAGGTCGGATCCTCGTGTCGATCCAGCTCGGTGGAGGCCTCGACTTCCTCAACACCGTCGTCCCGCTCGACGACCCGCGCTACGCAACGGTCCGCGGCGACGGGACCCTCCGACTCGGCGAGGACGGCGACGGCGCTCCCACTCTCCACCAGCTCGACTCGTCGTTCGCGCTCAACTCGACGCCCTACCTCGCCGAGCGCTGGAACGCAGGAGAGCTCGCGATCGTGCACGGCGTCGGATCGGAGGGATCGAGCCTCAGCCACTTCGATGCGACGGACATGTGGGAGAAGGGCAGCCCCGACTTCGGGACCTCCTCGGGCTGGTTGGGTCGGGCCATGGCCGATCTCGCCGGTGCCGACCCCGATCCGCTGCTCGCCGTGAGCATGGGCGGGGTCAGCCCCTCGATGTACGCGGACGGGTGGAGTCCGGTCGGCCTCCGTCCCGAGGCGCGCATCCCGTGGTCGGCGAACTTCAGCGACCAGTACCGATCGCTCGATCGGGCGATGGCCGACCTCACGTCGTCCGACGGCGACGACCTCTGGGCTCGCACCCGCAACAGCCAGCTCGACCTCCGTGGCATCGGGGCGCGCCTCGGACCGATCGTCGACGGCCGAGAACTCCGTGACGACGAGGACGACGAGGATGACGAGGACATCGAGGAGGGTGGGCCGGGCGCCGGGTTCCTCGGATACCAGCTCGACCTCATCGCCGATCTCGTCCGCGGCGGGATCCCGACGCGGGCCTTCCACGTGATGCACGACGGATTCGACACCCATGGAAGCCAGCGCTACCTGCTCCCCGAGCTGATGGGGACACTCGACGCGGCGCTCCAACGGTTCCAGAGCCGCCTCGGACCGGACGCCGACCGCGTCGTGATCGCCACCTGGACCGAGTTCGGTCGCCGACCGGAGTGGAACGGACAGGGCACCGAGCACGGCACCGCCGGCGTGCAGTTCGTGCTCGGTCCCGGCGTTCGTGGCGGGCACCACGGCGAGCCGCCCCCGCTCGACCGGTTCGACCCCGACGGCAACTTCCTCATCACCACCGACTTCCGCGACTACCTCGCCGGCCTCACCCACGGCGTGCTCGGAGCCGACCCGGCCCGCGTCGTCGACGGCGGTCGCGGCCCCCTCGACCTCCTGGAGGCCTGACATGCCCTCGCTCTCCCCCCACCGCCTCGCCCCCGCCGTCGCCGTCCTCTCCGTTCTGGCGGCGTGCGGGGGCGGCGCACCCGACGACGCGGTCCCACCCGCCTCGAGCGGTGCCGAGGACGACGGCAGTTCGATGTCGATGACCGAGCCGATGTCCGACGCGATGTCCGACGATCCGATGTCCGACGCGATGTCCGAGCCGATGTCGACCGACCCCGCGTCGGACTCCGACCCGACGGGAACGGCCACGTCGCCGGCGACGGCCGACGGGGAGATCTCGGCGGCGCGGCAGCGGTGTCGCGGCGTCGGCGCGCTGCTCGAGCAGCGGATGGACGCGGAGGACTTCGAGTGGCCGGACGAGGGTCCGGACCTCAGCGAGGAGGACCTCGACCGCGTGATGGCGCCCGAGTACGTCCACGTCGACGGCGTCGCGTCACCCGAGGAGCGAGCGACGATCGGCCTCATCCCGCCGTACGACCCCGAGACGGTCCCGATCCCGGAGCTCGATCGCCTCGCGACCGTGTGCATCGAGGCGGACATCGCGACCATGGACGAGGTGTACGGCGAGGACGAGTTCATCGACGACGAAGGGGACGGCGACGGAGACGACGAGGAGAGCGATGACGACGGCTGGTGCGAGGAACTCGCCTCGCTGTCGACCGACGAGATCGCCGAGTTCGCCGCCGAGGACGGTGCCGACATCGTCTCGGATGAGTTCGCCGAGTGCGGCCTCGCCGACCCGTTCTCGTCGTGACACCGCCGATCCGGCGCAGCGAGACGCGAGACTGACCCGGTGCGCGTGCTCGTCGTCGAAGACGACCCCGACATCCGGACGTCGGTCGAGCGAGGCCTCGTCGCCGCTGGCCTCGCCGTCGACACCGCCAGCTCGCTCGACGACGCCGATGTGCAACTCGCGATCAACGACTACGACTGCCTCGTCCTCGACCGCATGATCCCCGGCGGCGACACGATCGACCTGCTGATCGAACGCCGACGGGGCGGAGACGCCACGCCCGCGCTGTTCCTCACCGCACGCGACGCAGTCGAGGACCGCGTCGACGGCTTCGAGGCCGGCGGTGACGACTATCTGGTCAAGCCGTTCGCACTCGACGAACTGATCGTGCGCGTGCGCGCCCTCTGTCGGCGACGCGACTCGGTCGCCCCGTCGCGACTCGTGGTCGGTGACGTCGAGATCGACCGCGCTCGCGCGGAGGTCCGCCGCGACGGCGTGCTCCTCCCGCTCACCGCCAAGGAGTCGTCGATCCTCGAACAGCTCGTCGATCACGTCGACACCGTGGTGACCCGCAGCCACCTGATCGAGCACTGTTGGGACGAGACGCACGATCCGATGTCGAACGTGGTCGACGTGCACGTCAGTTCGTTGCGCCGCAAGCTCGGCGACCCCTGTCCGATCCGGACGGTGCGCGGGCAAGGTTTCATCCTCGAGACGGGGACCTGACGCCGCGACGTGGCGGCCGACGCCGACCTCTCCCCGGCGACGGCCGCACGACTCCGGTCGCTGCGGCTGCGCGTGACCGCGCTCATCGCGCTCCTGGCGACCGTCGGCGTGAGCGTGTTCGCGGTGGCGGTCGTCCGCCTCGACCGACAACTGCGCGACGAACAGATCGACACCGAACTGCTCCGGCTGAGCGACGAGGTCGGACGGCAGGTGTCGTTCGCCGACGGCATCCTCGAACCCGACGACCCGTCGCTCGATCGGATCGTCCTCGCGGTGAACCCGTCGTTCTCGATCCGCGAGTTCCAGGTCCAGCAGGACCTGTTCGGATTCCCCGACCCGACCGACGAGGAGCTGCGCGACCTGATGGACGCGACGTTCTTCGAGGCCGAACTCGACTCCCAGCGGTTCCTGCTCGCCGAGACCGTGGCGGCCGTCGAGAACGAACCGGTCGCCGAGCGGGTCGACTACGACGCGCTCATCGACGACGGGTTCGTGACGGTCGACGAGTTCGAGTTCCTCGACGAGGAGGATCGAACCGACACGTTCGACGAGACCGAGTTCTTCCTCGACGACCTGGTGGCGTCGATGATCGAGGATCCTCCCGAGGACCTGTTCGACGAGGCGTACCGCCGCTACGTGATCGAGGAGGCCGACGAGGCCGAGGTCGAACTCGAGTTCGAGACGGCGTTCCTCGGCGAGGACGACGCCGGGCTCGCACGGACCGACATCGTCAGCATCACCGAGGACATCACCGAGAACGGCCGCGCCGTGATCCGGACCACCGCCGGGACGACCGACGACTCGTCACAGCGCGTCGTCCGCGCCACACCGTTGCGAGACGGTCCCGAGGTGCGCGGAGCCGTGATCGCCGTCCTCGATCCCACCGAGTTCGACGACGCCCACGCGACGCTGCGGAACCAGGTGATCCTGTTGGCGCTGGCGGTCGTCGCGGCATCCGTCGTCGCCGCGTGGTTCGTGGCGGGCCGGACCACCCGCCCGACCGGGCGGGCGCTGGCGCAGCAGGAGCGGTTCCTCGCCGACGCCGCCCACGAGCTGCGCACACCCATCGCCGCCATCCGACTCACTGCCGAGGCGGCCGACGTGGACTCCGCCGCGACCAGCCTCCGACGCGTCGGTGAACTCGCCGCCGACGCCTCGACGCTGACCGACGACCTCCTCACCCTGGCGCGCATGGACGCCGACCGGATGCAGCTCGATCGTCAACGAGTCCGGATCGACCTGCTCGTCGAATCGATCGTGGCGGCGATCCCCGACGCGGACAACGCCGTCGATGTCCGCGCGCCGGACGAGGTGATCGCTCCGGTCGATCCGTCGCTCGTGAAACGCGCCATCGGCAACCTCGTTCGCAACGCCATGGTGCACGGTGACGCACGACCGGGGAACACAGCGGAGCTGACGGTCACCACGTCGCACGCGAGCGTGACCGTGCGTGTGCGCGACCGGGGACCCGGGCTCGATCCCGACGTCGCCGACGACCTGTTCGAACGGTTCCGTTCGCGGACCGGTTCGTCGGGACACGGATTGGGGCTCCCCCTGGCCCGATGGATCGCTCGGGCACACGGCGGCGACCTCACGTTCGCGTCGACCGATGGCCCGGGGACGACGTTCGAACTCACGCTCCCTCTCTCCGACTGACACGTCCCGTCGTCGCGCACGATCCCGTCAACCGACGAGGTCGAGCGGCAGGTGGGTCAGCAACTCGGGACCCGTCTCCGTGATGAGCACCTGGTTCTCGAGCTTGACGCCCTCGCCGCATCCGTCCCGACGTCCCACGAACGACTCGACGGTCATCACCATCCCGGCCTCGAGCTCGTCGTCCCAGCCGACATCGTCCCACGTCTCGGGAACGAACACGTCGGGGTACTCGTCGCACTGACCCACGCCGTGGAAGAGGCAGCAGTAGTGGCGGTACGTGTCGACCGGCGGCATCCACGCGGAGTGGGAGAGGTCGCTCAGCGACCGACCGGGTGTGAGCAGCTCGGTGTTGCGGACGATCTGCTCGCACGCGAGATCGAACACGTGCCTCTGCGCCGGGGTCGGCGCCAACCCACCGGCGATCCTCGACCGACTGACGTCGACCATCATCCCGTACGCGCCGACGAGGTCGGTGTCGTAGGCGACCATGTCACCGGGCTCGACGAGCCGCGCCGACGCCTCCTGCATCCACGGGTTCGTCCGGGGACCCGATGACAGGATCTGCGTCTCGACCCACTCACCCGCCCGGCGGATGTTGCCGGCGTGAAGTGCCGACCAGATGTCCCGTTCGGTGGTCCCTGTCGGCAGCTCGGCGATCAGCTCGTGCATCTCGCTCATCGTCGACTCGCAGGCGTGCACCGCGCAGCGCATCGCTCGCAGTTCGTCGGGACCCTTGACCTTGCGCGCCATCTCCATCACGAGCTGACCGTTCGCGATCTCGACCCCGGCCTCCTCCAGCGCTCGGTACTGCTGGTATCCGAGCTGATCGACCGCCACCGGCGAGTCCCGGCCGGCGAACTCGTCGATCACCGAGAGCACGTCGGCCGCCCACCGCCGGGTCATGTCCTCCGTCCGGCGACCGGCGAGGAACACCGTCGTCCCGATCGCGGGCCGCACCTCGTCGACCAGATCGTTGTGCCCGGCGAAGAAATCGCACTCGAAGAAGTCCCACACGATCACCGGACCGTCGGCCGACACCCACGCGTACCGGGCGCCGTTGTGCATCACCCAGACCTGCATGTTGGTGGTGTCGGTGGCGTACCGGACGTTCATCGGGTCGTACAGGATGATCCCGCCGAGCCCGCTCTGGCGGAGCTGGGATCGGACCCGGTCGAGCCGGTGTCGCCGCATCGCTGGGAGGTCCGGCAGGTCGAGCCCGGCGGCCGTCCACTCGGCCTCGAGCGCGGGTCCGGGGCCGATCACGAGGTGATGGTTCTCCTCAGCGGCCGCCCGGAAGTGCGCGCCGTGGGCAGCAAGGCTGGCGGCGACCTTGCCGGGCACGACGGATCGGTCCTCGTGGTCGTCCGTCGAGTTCTGATCAGTCGAGCAGGGCGTCGGCGCGAACTCGGTCGACCTCTGCCGCCTCGTGTTCCGGGAGCACCCGTCCGAACAGCTGACGGGTCCGTTCGACGCGACCGATCACATCCGCTTCTTTCGTGTAGGCGAAGATCGCTGCGTGCCGCGGGCACGAGTCGGCACCGACGCGGCTCACGCGATGCAGTGAGTACCGACCGCGGAAGATCTGCAGATCGCCTGGTCGGAGCTCGAGTGTGTGAACCCCCTCCCGATCGCCGTCGAGGACCGCCTTGATCGCCTCGAACCCCTCGTCGTCGGGCGTGCGGATGTCGGGCACGTACTCGAACACCCCGCCCTCGTCGGCCTCGGCGACGAGCACGGTGACCGCGAAGTCGTTCGTGTCGAAGTGCCACGTGAACTGCTGGCCGGGATCGAGGATGTTGGCGGTGAGCCCGGCGAGCGGGTCCGCGTAGCAGTGCAGCTCGGTCTCGCCCAGACAGTCGGCGACGAAGGCGGCCACCTCGGGAGATCGGAACACGACGTCGGTCGCGCAGCCGGCATCCCAGCTGTCGCCGGGGATGAAGCCACTCGACCGCTCGAGGAACGTGTTCACCGCGTGATCCTCCGGATGGTGGGGGTTCGGCGCGACGTGGAAGTACGGGTTCATGATCTGCGTCGAATAGTGGGTCGTGTGCTTGCGGGCGAGGATCTCGTCGTCGAGGACCCGCACCGCATCGGCGCGAACGAAGCCGGGAATCACCGCGCATCCGGTGGCGGCGAGATCGGACCGTGCGCGCTCCACGGTGGCCGCTCGTCCGGGGGACGTCGGTTCGTGGATCGGATGACGACCGAGGTCGATCAGATCGGCGATCGAGACTCCGTCGGTGATGGACGTGCTCACGACGTCACCTCCCACGGTGCGGTCCAGTCACCGTCGAGGCGGAAGTCGAGTCCGAGGTCGTCCTCGAGGCGTTTCGCGACGTGCAGTTCGCCGACCTCCCGTCCGTAGCGGTCGCCCGCCACGGCGAAGGCGTCGTGGGCGGCATCGGTCATCGGAAGTGGTCCCGCGAGACCGGCACGGAGCTCCTCGATGAGCCCGAGGTCCTTGAGACACAAGTCGAGTGTGAACGACGGGTCGTAGTGACCGGCGAAGATCGACGGCGCGTCGTGGCGGGCGACGAACGAGTCGCCGACCGACTCGCGGATCGCCCGGTACAGGGTCTCGAGTTCCACACCGTGGTGGAGCCCGAGTGCGAATCCCTCGCCAATGGCCGCGGCGGCGACGAACCACAGCTGGTTCGTGACGAGCTTGACCACGTTGCCCGTTCCGAGTGCGCCGCATCGAATGACGGTTCCGAGGTGGCCGAGCACGTCGACCGCTCGATCGACGGCCGCCACATCGTCACCGCCGGCGAAGAGGGTGAGACGTCCGGTCCGAGCCCCGTCGACCGCACCGGTCACGGGCGAGTCGACGACGGCGACTCCCTCGGGTGCGTCGGCGGCGAGGTCGAGCACGAGTTCCTTGCGGTTGGTCGTGAGGTCGACCCACACCGAGCCCGATCTCAGCGCGGCGAGCGCGCCGCCGTCACGCATGACCGTCGCGACGTGGGACGGATGAGGGAGGGACGTGAGCAACAGGTCGGCCCGCGAGGCGCAGTCCGCCGCCGACGTGCCGGCCGTGGCTCCCGCGTCGACCGCGTCGCCGACTCGCGACTCGTCGAGGTCGAACGCCACGACGTCGAAGCCGGTCTCGGCCAGCCGTCGACACATGGGGGCGCCCATGTTCCCGAGACCGACGAACCCGATCGTCTCTCGCTGCACCGCCACCTCCGAACGCTCGGGATCAATCCCTCATCGACCAGTTCGATGATGTCCAGTACGTTCATCGCTGTGATCGACACTGTCAACCGTCTCCGGGTCGATCGATCCATCGATTCGTTCGATGTCTCCGACCGCTGGCTCCGAATCTTCCACGTCGCGGCGCGCGAACGCTCGTTCACCGCGGCCGGCCGCGTCCTCGGTGTCGGACAGCCGTCGGTCAGCCACGCCATCCGCCAACTCGAACGCAGCCTCGGCGCCACCCTGTTCGACCGATCGGCGTCTCCGATCGAGTTGACACCGCGCGGTACAGACCTGTGGCGCGAGCTCGCCCCAGCGCTCCACCGGATCGACCGCGCGGTGGCGCGCCTGCGCGACGGCGATCGATCGGTGGCGGTCTCGGTGTCGACGTCGTTCGCGACCTGGTGGCTCCTTCCCCGGCTGCCGGCGTTCAAGCTCGCCCACCCCGACATCGAGCTGCGCTGCATCACGTCCGACGACGACGAGCGCGTCGGACGCGACGAGGCCGACGTGTGGATCCCTCACGGCCCCGGTCCGTGGCCGGCGTTCGACCAGGTCGACCTGGCCCCCGAGCGGATCGTCGCCGTCGCGGCGCCGTCGATCGCGGAGGACCTGTCCGACCCGTCGTCACCGGTCGCGGTCGCCGAGGCGCCGCTGATCCATCTCGAGGAGGGGTACACGCCGCGGTTCGACTGGCGACGATGGTGCACGGCCAAGAACGTGGAGTTGCCGGTCGGATCGGCCATCGTCTCGAACGACTACGCGATCGTCGTCCAGGCGGCACTCGACGGCCAGGGGGTGGCGCTGGGGTGGAACCACATCGTCGCCCCGCTCGTCGAGAACGGCCGGCTCGTGCCGGTCGGAGGCGCCGCGATCGAGACCGACGCCCCCTTCGTCATCCTCACCCGGCGCGGCCACGACTCGGAGGCGATCGACCGGCTGACGTCGTGGTTGACCGCCGCCGCCGGCTGAGACGCTCCGAGTGGACTCTCAGCGGCGCGCCACCGCCAACGAGCGTGCGCTCCGTAGGTCGTCTCGGTCGAGATAGCAGCCGATCAGTCGGCGGCGACCGGCCGAGCCGAGCCGGAAGGCGGTCCGACCGTGGAGCATGCGGTGGTTGTCGAACACGAGGAGCTCGCCCGGCTCGAGCGGAACGACTGCGTGCCGGTCGGGATCGTCGAGGATCTCGTCCCATCGACGGAGCGCGGCGTACACGTCGGGTGCACGCTCGGCGTCGACCGACGGCGAACCGACCAGGTCGGGCGCGCGACGGACGATCGCGTATCGCCCGGCCGTGTCGAGCGAGATCGTCGGAGCGCGCCCGCCGATCGCCACGTCGTCGCGGACGAACGGGAAGCTCAGCTCGGTCTGCGTGAGCAGCTCCCAGGCGCCGGGATCGTCGGCACGGAGGCGTTCGGCGGCGGCGAACCCGTCGGCCAGCGTCGTCGCACCACCGGCGACGTCGACGGTGCACGCCAGCAGGAGTTGCACGGACGGCGGATGGGTTCGATACGGCAGGTCCGTGTGGACCGCGAGGTCGCGTTCGCTGTCGACCGCGGTCACCGGCCGGATCGTGGCCTCGATCTCCCAGGTCGCTCCGTAGTTGGTCGGCTGCACGACGCCGAGCCGCGAGGCGATCGCCGACAACGAGGCCTCGTCGGTTCCCACACCGTCGATCAGCACGGCGCCGTCACGGAACAGTGCGTCGACGATCGCCACCACACCGGCATCGGCCTCCACCTCGACCGCGCGGACGCGTCGGACCGTCGGGCGGACCGCGTCGGTCAGACCTTCGACCGTCCCGGAACGCGCTGCGACCTCGGGCTCGACGAGATCGACGAGCGGAACGCGTGAGCGATGACCGTCCGAGGTCTCCACCTCGATCGCACCGTCGATCACCTCGGCCGACCGGATGGTGAGATCGGGCGACAAGTCCGCCCAGGGCACGAGACGCTCGTTCGACGTCGGTCGCCGACACTCGGGGCAGACACAGCCGTCACGCAGCCGCAAGGCGTGGACGTCGACACGAGCTCGACCTCGATCGGACGCCTCGGCGACCAGCGAGACGACGGTGTCCGAGCGACCGACGATCCGCATGTCGAGATCCTGCCCGATCACGCGGCCCCCTGCTCGTCGCCGATCACCTCGACGCCGTCGGTCGCCGACACTGCGACGACGAGATGGCCGATCAACTCGTCGAGCTGTGGCGGCGTCTCGGCGTCCGCCCGTCGAACGACGCCGATGGTCCGCGACAGATCGGGATGGTCGAGTCGGACGAGCCGGGCACCGCGGGGCACGGCGCCGCCGACGATCGACGGGACCACCATGACCCCCCGACCGGCCGCGACCAGCGAGAGCGCCGTCCGAAACCGGTCGACGACGTAGTCGGGCGTCCGGAGCTGTCGGGCGACCGCGAGTTCCCGATCGACGGTGGTGCGGAGCTCGGCCTCGCGCGAGAACCCGATCAGCGGCTCGGTCGCCAGGTCGCCGAGTTCGACCCGCCGACGGCGCGCGAGGCGATGCCCGGACGGCACGGCCAGGCGGAACTCCTCCCGCCAGAGTGGGCGGACCTCGAGATCACCGTGGACGTCGGAGAGGTCGCCCAGACCCGCAGCGGCGCGCCCGGTCGCCACCGCGTGCTCGACCGCGGCCTGGAGACCCTCGACGCACTGGAGTCGCACCACGCCGACGAGCGTGGCCATGGCGGTGGCGAGGTGCACCTCGGTCACCGAACTGAGGCTCGCGATGGTGAGCCGCGGAGGAGGCCGGTGCTCGGGACGTGTCGCCCGCAACGCGGCATCGAGTTCGGCGTCGACCACCGCCGCACGTTCGACGAACTCCCGACCGATGTCCGTCAATCGGACCGATCGGGTGGACCGGTCGAAGAGGGCGGCGCCCACGATCGACTCGACGGTCGCGACCGATCGCGACACGTTGGACTGCGAGGTCCCGACCCGAAGGGCAGCCTCGCTGAAGCTCCCGGTCGCCGACACGGCCAACACGGCCCGGAGCCGAGCCGGAGTCAGGCCGTTCCTCTCATGATCTGCATTCATGCGTTCCAGGAATATATGTCGCGATGGCTTCGGCCGTGAGGTCGGAGACGACGAGACTCGACACGTGTCGACCACCTCTGCGGCCCGGCCGTCTCTCGCGGCCCGGCGTCTCGCCTTCGACGACCCGCTCGCCCTCCAGGAGCACTTCCATGCGAGCGGATGGTCCGACGGCCTCCCCGTCGTGCCGCCGACGCCGGATGCCGTCCGAGCGTGCCTCGACGGCGCGCTCCTCGATCCTGATGAGTTGATCGGGGTCGAGCCGGTGCGCCAGCGTGCGATCACGGCCGAGAAGGTGGCCGTCAACAGCGTGATGGCCGGCTGCCTCCCCGTCCACTTCCCGGTCGTCGTCACCGCGATCACGGCGATGCTGTCGGAGCCGTTCCTCCTCCACGGCGCGACCGCGAGCACCGGCGGGTGCGCCGTTCTCGTGGTCGTCAACGGACCGATTCGCCATCAGATCGGCATGAGCGGATCGTTCAATGCCGTCGGCCCGAGCGATCGCGCCGGGAACTGCATCGGACGGGCGGTGCGGATGGTGCTCGGCAACCTGCTCGAGATCCGACCCGGCGAGATCGACCGAGCCACGCTCGGTCATCCCGGCAAGATCAGCTTCTGCATCGCCGAGGACGAGGAGAACACCCCGTGGCACTCGCTCGCCGCCGAACGTCTCGGCGATCCGAACGCGTCGGCCGTGACCGTGATGGCGGCGATGGGTCCCCGTCAGATCATGAACGAGTGGACGACCGAGCCGAGCGAGATCCTCGACACGTTCGCAGCCGAGATGACGGCCAACATGCGCAACTACTCCATCTGGGGCGGCAACTACGCCATCGTCGTCCCGCCCCAGCTGCGCGAACACTTCGACGCTTCCGGATGGTCGAAGGCCGACGTGCGCGAGTACCTGTACGAACGTGCCCGGATCCGGCGGCACGAGTGGGCAGACGTCGGCAAGGCCCGGGCGGTCGGCGAGAAGGGTGATCGCGAGTACACCGCGCTCACCGAACCCGAGGATCTCCTCGTGATCGCCGCAGGTGGCCCGGCCGGTGGATTCGGGGCCGTGATCCCACCCTGGCTCGGCGCCAAGTCACGGGCGGTCACCCTGCCCATCGGCGCCTGCATCGACTGCTGATCGACGAGGGAGTACTGCGATGAGTTCGAACACCACCCCAGCCGACACCGAGCGATCCGACGCGGGAACGATCGAGGTCCTCGACCCGACCTACGAGGAGTCGTCGACGTCGCTGGCACCGGCACGACGTCTCGACTCGCTGGCCGACCGCACCGTCGGCGTCGTGTCGAACGGCAAGCACGGGACCGTGTCCTTCTTCGACGCTCTCGAACGCGACCTCCGCGAGCTCGGGGTCGGGGAGGTCGTCCGGGTCACCAAACCGAACTACAGCGCGCCGGCCGGCGACGAGATCCTCGACCGGACGACGGAGTGGAACGCTCTGATCTCGGGAATCGGCGATTGAGGCAGCTGCTCGTCGTGCAGTCTGCACGACGCCGTGTCCGGTGAGCGGCGGGGAATCCCCTCGGTCAGCGTCATGACCGAACGATTCGTGTCAGCCGCCGAACTGATGGGCCAGGTGCTCGGTGCGCCCGACCATCCGTTCGTCGTCATCCCGCATCCGATCAGCAGCGCGACGATCGACGAGTTGGACATCGCTGCACGCGCCGCCGCGGCCGAGTGCGCCGCGATCCTCACGACCGGCCGGCGACCGGACGGGAACGCCACGACATGAGCGACGCAGCGACCCCCCAGACCCGCGCCTGGTCGGCCCTCGGCGAGCTCTATCACCGCCAGCTCACCGGCTTGCTCCTCGGCATGGTGACCCGACTCGGGACCCAGCCGGCCGCCGACGTGATGTTCCGACTCTTCCGCAATCAGCACCTCGAGGCCTTCCATCCCGGGCTCGCCAAGCTCGGCCTCACCGACGAGCCCGACGCCGTCGCCTGCGCGAAGTACCACGTGCTGTCGAATGCTCTGGGCGGCGTCCGCGTCGAGTGGATCCCCGAGTCCGACACGAAGTCGTGGGTCCGCTACCTGCCGCCGCGCTGGATCTTCGACGGGACCGCTGTGTGCGGCGTCCCGACCGAACTGAGCCGGGCCATGTTGCGCGGATGGCACGGACACAACGGCGTGTCGCTCGGCAACGATCGGCTCGGCTTCGTCGCCACGTCGCAGACGACCGACGCACAGGTCGGGCTCGTCGGCTACTACGTCGAGGAGGACGAGCCCCTCGACCCCGGCGATCGGGTCCGCTTCCGCCCCGGTGAACGGCCGCCCGGTCCGGCCACCCCTCTGCCGCTCCCGAGTTGGGACCCGGTCCGCCTGGCGAAGGTCGAGCGGAACTACGCGATGAACTACATCCACACGATCCTGCCGGCGATGACCGAGGTGCTCGGCCCCGCCGACACGCGAGCCGTCGCGATCGCGGTGGGCCATCAGATCGGGATGCAGTTCCACCAGCGGGTCATGGAGACGCTCGACGACGCGGGCTCGTTCGTCGACCGATTCGCACTCCTCCTCGACGGACACGGTCCGAGCTGCCACGTCGACCGCAGCGGAGCGGCACCGCGGGTCCGGGTCGACGAGTGGCGGCTGTTCGATCCCGCCACCGTCCACCCGGTCGTGTTCGAGTCGTGGAACGCCGTGTGGGAGGGACTGGCCATGATGGAGGACCGGCGGCTCGTGGTCCTCCGGCGCCTCGACGCCGGTGACGACGCGTTCGAGTGGGAGATCCGCGACGCCCCGTTCTGGCGCTGACCGGCCGGCGACGCCGGATCAGTCGGTCGACGGGCGGGTGGTGATCAGGTCCTGGCAGAGCAGGCCGGCATCGCGGTGCTGGTGCATCGCGTGGTAGTCGGGATGGTTCAACGTCTGGATGAACGCCACGCGATTCGGGAAGTGCATGACGAGGACGCCGTCCCAGTCGCCGTTGCCGATGAAGTACCGCTCGGTCTGTCCGTACAGCAGGCACGAGCCTCCGACCTCGGCCGCAGCCACGCGGAACGCGTCGACGTACCGCTGGTACGCCGCCGACCCCGACTCGTCGTTTCCGTGCATCTCGTGGTCGGCCGGGTACTCGGCACGCACCCGGAACTTGAGCAGGTTGACCTGTGCGATGGGACCGTCGTGCGGGTCGTCGCGGAACGCGCGGAACTGGTCGCCGGTCGGCTGGTAGGCGGGCATGGCGTGTCAGCCTGCCAGGTCAACCCACCGCGACCGGAAGGTCACGAGAGCGGCGGTTCACCAGTTCGCTGCGGCGACGGACGGCCGCGAGATGATCGGCGAGGAAGTGCTCGTTGGCGCCCAGCCGGATCTCGTCGACGGCGCCGGCGTCGATGTTGCGCTGGACGTCGACGGCAGCCGCGAAGTCCTCGTCGGGAATGGTCACGTTGACCCGCTCCCAGTTGCGGTCCCACAGGTCGGTCTCGTCGGCACGTTCGGCGGGAACGAGCATCGTGAGGCGAGCGGTGGTCCTCGTGGGGTCGGTCGGGTGCGGCCGCAACGAGAACAGCTCGACGTGCCCCGCCTGCCACTGCACCACGGTGCCGGGCACGAGGACGATCGCACCGGTGAGATGACGCAGGACCTCCCACTCCTCCCGCGGACGCTCGGTGAGTTCCTTCACGAGACGGTTCTTCGGGAGCCAGCCGACGAAGTGATCACCGGTCGGCGACGTGGCGGTCGTGTTGGCCGGGAAGTACGGCGCGATCGAGTCCCGGTGCAGGTACTTCAGGTGGTAGATCTCGAGGAATCCGTCGGTGAGGAGTTTCCAGTTGCAGTGGAGGTCGTAGTCGACGGTGGCGTGATGCACCATCGCTGCGAGTCCGAGTTCCGCGAGCAACTCGTCGACCTCGTCGCCGAGCCACTCGGCGACCGTCTCGCCCGTCTCGCCCGACTCGGCGTCGGGAGTCACCCACACGATGCCGTGACGCTCCTCGCAGGCGAGTCGACGCAGGCCGGTCGTGCAGGGTTCTGAGGACCAGATGCCGGAGTCGGTCACGTTGCGGAGCGATCCGTCGAGGTCGTACGACCACGAGTGGAAGCCACACGAGAAGATCCGGGCCGACCCCGCCTCGCGAGTCTCGACCGTGGCTCCGCGGTGGGCGCACACGTTGCGCATCGCGTGCACCCGACCCTCGCGGTCGCGGCTGATGATGATCGGAACGCCTCCCAGTTCGACCGTGATGAAGTCGCCGGGCGCCGCCAGCTCGCTCGATGCGAGTGCGGCCACCGGTCCCGCCGCGATGGCCGCGACCTCGTCGCGGTGGATCTCGAGGCTCGTGTACGCCGCCGGATCGAGCGACGTGAACGGGTGCTCAGCGGGTCGTGGGCCGCGTTCGAGGAGGTCGACCAGTCGGTCACCGAGGGCGAGTTCCATCTCTCGTCGCATGACGGTCTATTATTCGACCCATGGTCGAAACTGTCAAGCCGAGCGCGGCCGCCCGAGCTGCACGCGGGACGAAGAGCCGGGCAGAGACACGGCGCGAGCAGCGACGAGCGCTGATCATCGCTGCGGCCGAGGACGAGCTGCGCGAGTCGGGCATCGCCGGCACCACCCTCGCCGGTGTCGGCGAGCGGGTCGGGCTGTCGAAGGGCGCCCTCTACTACTACGTCGACAGCCGCGACGCCCTGCTCGCGCTCGTGCTCGACGACGGGTTGCGAGCGATCCGCGCCGAGGCCGGGCGGCTGGCCGGCGAGTCACCCACGCCTCTCGACGAGCTCGCTGCGTTCGGGCGGGCCCACGTGCGATGTGCCGTGGAACGACCCTCGGGCCCGCTCATCGTGTCGAACGTCGACTTCCTCGCCGCCCATGACCCGACCGCCGAGCTTCTCCACGAACACGAGGAGTCGGCACGCGAGATCATCGCCCGCGCCGTCGCCGCCGGCCAGCTGCGTGCGGTTCACCCGGTCATCGCATCGTCGGCGTTCTTCGGTGCACTCAACACGCTGTGCCGCACGTTCGACCCCGACGGCGAGCTCGGCCTCGACGAGATGATCGACGCGACGCTCGACCTGCTCGTCGGGGGCTGGGCGGCCTGAGCCGACCCGCGTCGAACCGGACCTGCGCCCGCGACGTCCACCGGTCGGCGGAGACGAATACGGTGCGCCCGTGCGTTGGAGCAGCATGGCGCCGGGCGACCGCGTCGATGTGCGCGCACTCGGCACACGAGTGCGCGCCGCGGCGGCTCGCGTCGCCAGCAGCGACCGACACCGTCTCGCCGCCGCCTGCTCACCCCGACGCATCTGGGTGACCCTCGATCCTCCCGGACAGCTGCGACGGCTCTGGTCACTCGCGTCGGGGTTCGTCGGTGTGCGGTCGCAAGTTCCCCACCATCACTCCGCTCTCCGCAACCGCGAGACGACGCAGGCCTCGGCGGCGACCGGTGGCATCACCCCATCCGACACCGTGTCGGTGGTCCGCTCGTCGCTGGTGCTCACGTGGGCTGCGGTCAGCGCTCGGGTCGGCACCCCGACGGCGCGAAGCCGACTCCGCTGACCGTTCGCCCACGCGGTCAGGCCGGGAGATCGCGCCGATCGATCCCTGCGAGACCCACCACGGCGAGACCCGCCGCGACGGCCGACAGCAGGACGAGCGGCGCGACGGCCGACGACTCGGCGGGCACGAGTGCGACGTGTTCGAACGGCGACAGGTTCGACACCCAGGTGGGCAGATCGAGCAATGGCCCGAACATCCCGATCACGAGGCTTCCGGCGACCAGCGCCCAGGTGATCCCCGTCGCCCGCGGCGACCACCCGGTGATCGCCACCCCGAAGCCGACGACGACCAGAAGAGACGGCACGTACGACAGACCTGCGCCCAGCAGGGAGGGAGCCCGGTCGAGTTCGCCGGTCGCGATGAGGACGCCGACCGCCACCCACAGCGCTCCGAGGACGACGACCGCCACCGAGCCGATCGCCGCCACGCCGGCGTGCGACCCGAGCCACGACCGACGGGTGATCGCTCCGGCCATCAACGGCTCGGCGCGTCCCGACATCTCCTCGCTCCGGGCGCGCAGGACCGACTGCGCGGCGAAGCCGCTCGCGATCAGGGCCAACACGCGCATCGACTGCCCGAGGTAGGAGTCGGTGAGCGAGGCCCCGCCATCGCCGGCGGCCATGAAGTCGGCCATCGCCTCGTTGTCGCTCACGAAGTCCTCGATCGAGTCGACGATCACGCCGTAGACGAAACCGAACAGAGCGAGGCCGACGCTCCAACCGATCACCGTTCCCCGCTGCAGCCGCACGGCGAGCGCGAGCGGGGTCGCCAGGCCCGGGGCCGCCGAGGCGGGACCCCGACGTTGCGGGACGAGCCCGCCCCCGAGATCGCGCCGCGCCAGCAACGCACGAGCGAACACGCCGGTCGCCGCGGTGACCACGAGCGGGATCGCGAACACCCACCAGCGTTCGTCGGCCCAGGGGCGCGCCGCCTGGGCCCAGCCGATCGGCGACAGCCACGAGAGGACGCCGTTGGTCATGTCGCCGACGGCACGGAGGACGAAGGAGGCGGCGAGCACCGCACCGGCGAGGCCTCCCGCGCTGCGCGAGGTCGGGGCGATCTGGGCGGTCACCAGCGAGATCGCCGTGAAGACCCACCCGACCGCCACGTAGCCGAGTCCGAACGCCCACGCACCGGCAGCCGGGAGATCGCTGAGCAGACAGCTGATGGCGACGCCGAGACCGACCACGACGTGCACTGCGCCGACCACGATCGCCGCCGCCGCCATCGGTGCACCCCGACCCACCGGGAGGGATCGGACGAGTTCGAGCCGGCCGACCTCCTCCTCGCGACGCGTGAGGCGGGTGGTCAGCATGATCCCCGCGAGGGCGGCGATCGTGAATCCGGGGGCTCCGATCTGGAAGGCGACCTGACCTCCGAGGGTGTCGAGGGCTTGTGCCGGACCGTTGAAGGCCCGGATCGCCGGGTTGTCCGAGCCGGCCGCCGCGGAGTCGAGGTCGGCCTGGGTGGGGAACAGGCTCTCGATGCTCGCCGCCGAGACCGCGACCATGGTGATGATCCCGACGGTCCAGAGGGTGAGCCGCAGTCGGTCGACCCGGGCCCGGGTCCGGACCAGCGACCACGTTCCGGCGAACGCGGATCGGACCGTCACGTCGACACCTCGGCGAGGCGCTCGGGATCGTCGTGACCTCGGTCGCCGTCGTCGTCGTGGCTGTAGTGCCGCATGAAGATCTCCTCGAGCGTCGGTGGCGCCGACTGCAGGCTGATCACACCCGCCGTGCCGAGGCGGGCCATCGCGTCGTCGAGGTGGGAGTCGTCGACCTCGAACTCGATGCGATCGCCGTCGACCTGGATCGACGTCACGCCACTGAGATCGGACAGCTCGACCGGCTGGCGTGTCCGCGCGGCGACGCTGGTGCGCTTCACGTGACGCAGCTCGGCGAGCGTTCCCGACTCCACGGTGCGACCCGCCCGGATGATGCTCACCCGTCGACACAGCTTCTCGACCTCGGCGAGGATGTGGCACGACAGCAGCACCGTCGTCCCGTTGTCGGCGGCGTCTCGGACGCAGTCCTGGAAGGTCGACTCCATCAGCGGGTCGAGGCCGGAGGTCGGTTCGTCGAGCACGAGCAGTTCCACGTCGGATGCGAGCGCCGCGATGAGACCGACCTTCTGGCGGTTGCCCTTCGAGTAGGTCCCCGCCTTGCGCGTGGGGTCGAGCTCGAAGCGTTCGACGAGCGCGTCCCTCCGAGTTCTGTCGAGGCGGCCGCGGAGTCGGGCGAGCAGATCGATCGTCTCACCACCGGTCAACTTCGGCCAGAGGCTGACATCGCCGGGGACGTATGCGAGTCGACGGTGGAGCTCGACGGCGTCGTGCCACGGGTCGCCACCGAGGAGGCGCAGCGTGCCGGAGTCGGCGCGCAGCATCCCCAGCAGCACCCGGATCGCCGTGGACTTGCCCGCTCCGTTCGGGCCGAGGAACCCGAGGATCTCCCCCCGCCCGAGGGTGAGGTCGAGACCGTCGAGTGCTCGCACGTCGCCGAAGGTCTTGACGACGTCGACCATCTCGATCACGAGGTCGTCGGACGCCGGGGACGCCTCGGATGCCGGAGCTCCCAGGTCGGCCGATGGGGTCGGTGTGCTGTCGGTCATGTCAGTTCCGTTCCGTCGGGGGCGCGATGAGCACGCCGTGGGTGAGGAGATCGAGCTCGGCGACCGCCCACCTCTCGCTGATCTCGGGTTCGTCGATCGCGGCGCCGAGGTACCGCTCCACGTGCTGGCGGAGGAGCACCACGCCGATGTCCATCGCGAGCAGGAGGACGGCCTGCATCTGCGGATCGTCGGCGGGTCGAGCGAGGCCGGCGTCGGCCATCTCGGTCATTCCGCTCTCGGTGAGCCCGATCATCCAGTCGAACCACCGGTTCCCGGCGTCACCACCGTCGTGGAGGACTCGACCGACGTAGCTCACCGCCGGGCTCGCCGTCTCGGACGCGAGCAGCTCGGTCAGACCGGTCTCGCGATCGCCGGCCGACAGCGCTGCGATCGCCTGCTGGATCACGTCCATCACCTCGTCGTCACACGCGGCCAGGAGTCCCGCCTTGGATCCGAAATGGTGCATCACGAGCGCAGGCGACACGTCGGCAGCCGTCGCGACGTCGCGGACCGTCGCCGAACGGGTGCCGTCCCGGCCGACGAGTCGGATCGCAGCGGTCATGATCCGACTCCGAGCGTCGGCCGGTGGAGCGTCCTCGCTCGACGGCGACGCGTCGGGGGAGACCGGCGCTGAACACATGTTCAGCATGGTGGCTGAACAGACGTTCAGCCGTCAAGGGGTCCGTGACGAGGAGTTGGAATCAGTCGACGGGACGATCCCACTCGACGGGATGATCGAGGTCGGGATCGTGGGGGACGTCGCCGACCTTCCTCGCGATCATGCGCTTCGCGAACTTGTCGACCCCGGTGGTCTTCTTCGACAGTCCTCGGTTGGCGAGGAGCCCGAACGCCTGGTTGGCGAGCTCCTTGGTGCGCTGCTCACGCTCGGTCCGTGTGGTCATCGTCGTCCGTCCTCCGTCAGCCCTCGAGCGTGGTCCGACCCATCCCGGCGGGAGCGTCACACGGCACGAGCCGGCCGGGATACCCCTTGAAGTGCGGGATGCCCTGCTCGACGTCGAGGAGGTCGGCGGCGTCGGACGTGAGGACGGCGTCGGACGAGACGAACGACCCGGCGAGGTCGACCCGGCCGCGCGTCTCGGGATACCACCAGCCGTGCGGCACCCGAACGTGGCCTCGACGCATGTGGGATTGGAACTCGACCTTCGCGGCCACGTGTCCGTCGTCCGTCTCGAGACGGGCCCACTCACCTTCGACCAGCCCGTCGCGCGCCGCGTCGTCGGGATGCACGAAGAACTTCGGCGACGGCGAGCGGCGCCGCAGCACGCCGATGTTGCGCTGTCCCGTCTGGAAGAACGGATCCTCGCGGACACCCGAGAACACCAGGTACGGGTGGTCGGCGGTCGGCTGTGGCTTCTCGCGGACGTACGGCAGCGGGTCGAAGCCGAGGTCGGCGAGGATCGAGGACGAGAGTTCGACCTTTCCCGACGGCGTGGCGAACCCGGTCGACCGGTACTTGCGGTACCGGGGAGTCGGCGCTTCGCTCACGACCGAGTCGCGGAACTCCTGCCAGGTGCGACCCGACGGCTCGAGTCGGTGGTCGAGCAGCTCCTCGAGGCTGTTCCAGGCGAAGTACTCGTCGAACCCGAAACGTCGGCCGAGGTCGCTCCAGAACCGGAACGTCGAGCTGAGCTCACTCGACGGCGTGACCACCTGCTCGGACAGGGTGAGTCGGCTGGTCCACGCCCAGCTGTCGGCGATGTGGTTCCGCTCGGTGAAGACGTCGCCGGGAAGGACGTAGTCGGCGAGCATCGCCGTGGGCGTCATGAAGATCTCGTGGGCGACGATGAGGTCCTGATTCATCATCGCCCGATGGATCTGGTGCTGGTTCGCGTAGGACAACAGCGTGTTGTTGCCCAACGTGAAGAACGCCTTGACCGGATAGGGATCGCCGTCGGCCATCGCTCGGAACACCTCGGGCGGGCTCGCCATGTGGCACCCCATCACCTGGTCGACCCACGGTTGGCCCCACACCCGCTCCATGTGCGGGCGGAGGATCTCGGCGGTGCGGTACGTGAAGACCGGATGGGTGTCGTATCCGAGCTGCTTGGCCCGCTGCTCGGGTGAGATCGCGTCGTGGAGCTGGAGCTCGGCTTCGGTCCGATAATTCGGGTTGAGGCCGTGGAGGAGCTCGCCGCCGACGACGTCGAGGTTCCCCGTGATCGCCCGGAGAATTCCCTGCAGGCGGATCGCCGAGGTCGAGTCGAGCTGCATGTCGGTGATCGGGGTCCACGGGATGCAGGCACCGTCGGCCGTGGCGTACATCCGGGCCGCCTCGGCGATCAGCTCGGCGGGGACGCCGCAGATGTCGGCGACGCGGTCGAGCGGATACTCGTCGACGCGGGCTCGCAAGTCGTCGAAACCGACGCACCACTCGTCGACGAAGTCGGCGTCGTACAGTTTCTCGTCGAGGATCACGCGCAGCCAGCCGAAGAGCAGCGCGGCGTCGGTGCCCGACCTGATCTGGAGATGGATCGTGGCCTTCTCGGCCTGCTCCGACACCCGCGGGTCGACGACGATCGACACCGCCCCCTGCTTCCGCGCCGCCTCGATCTGGTTGAAGATCGGCGTCCACGAGTGCTTCCGCGGGTTGTGGCCCAGCAAGACGATGCAGCTGCTGTTCGCGATGTCGGCGAACGGCATCCAGCCGTGCGTGAGCCGATTGACCGCCGCGGTGTTCCCAGCACACAGCGAGACCCCCGAGATCCAGTTCGGCGACCCGAGCAGGTTCATGAATCGACGGTCGACGCCGTGGGTGGTCTGCGTGTTCCATCCCGAGGTCGAGACGGCGAAGGCCTCGGGACCGTACGTGTCGACGACGGCGCGCAGCCGCTCGGTGATCTCGTCGATCGCCTGCTCGTAGGAGATCTCCTCCCACCGATCCTCACCCCGCTCACCCACGCGCTTGAGAGGCACGCGGAGTCGCTCGGCATGGTTGTGGATGTGTGGCGCAGCCGTGCCCTTGTAACAGACGTTGCGGGCCAGCGCCGGCGAGTCGTGCTGGAGGACCTGCACGACCTGGCCGTCGCGAGCGACGGATCGCAGCTGACACCCGATGTCGCAGATCGTGCAGACCGAGTAGCCGACGCGCTCGCCGGTGGCGGCCGTCGCATCGCGAGCGTCGGACGGGGTGGGTTCGGTGAGGGTCATGACGGGTCTCCGGTCCGGGAGTCGTGGGTACGGGCGAGATCGCGCAGTCGATCGAGGACGATCTCCTCGTGGCCGAGCGGTCCTCCGGTGGTGGCGCGGCCGAGAGCGAGCCCGAGGATCGTCTCGCGCACCGTGAGGTACAGCGAGCGGGCCTCGGCGTCGGGGACGAGCGACGCGCGCTCGTCGGGACCGACGAGTTTGGCGAACCGTTCCACGACGGGTCCGATCGCAGCACCGAGCTCGGGGTCGTTGGCGGCCGCGAGCCACGCCTCGATCACGATCTTGAAGCGGCCGCGTTCGACGATGCGCCAGGCGACATCGACCAGGTCGGACATCGACGCGAGCTCGACTCCGCCGAGCGACGCGTGGAGCTCGGCATAGTGCGCATCGAGCGCCTCGGCGAGCAGCGCGGGCAGCCCGCCGAAGTGGTGGACGAGTGCGCCGCGAGTGACGCCGGCGCGCTCGCACACGGCCACCGACGTGGTGGCCGCCCACCCGCGCTCGTCGAGCAGCGCCAGCGTCGACTCGATCAACGCGGCACGCGTGGCCTCCGTGCGCTCGACCTGGGTCCGGGGTGCCATCGAGCGAACCTAACACATACATACATCGATGTATGTGAAATTCGTTGTTCACATCATGGTGATGATGTAACATCGGGCACCGTGCCGAAGATCGTCGACCGGGACCAGAAGCGCGTCGAGCTGCTCGACGCCGCCGTCGACGCCATCGCCGAGCGCGGTCTCGACGGGGTGAAGCTCGCCGACATCGCGGCCTGCGCCGGGGTCACGACCGGAGCGATCGGCCACTACTTCCGCGACAAGAACGACGTGCTGGTCGCCGCGCTCGAGCATCTCTCCGCGCAGCTGCGCTCCGATGGCGGATCGGCCATGACCTACTTCCACGGGGATCTCGGTCTGTTCCTGCCCACGAGCGACGCCGCCCGACGCCTGTGGCGGGTCTGGCTCGCCTACTGCGGAGTCGCGCCGTCGTCGCCCGACCTGCTCGACGCGTACCGCCGGTTCTACTCAGCGATCGAAGGCGACATCGCCGACCATCTCCGCGCTCGCGGCGTCGGCGACGCCGACCAGCTGGCCGGCACCATCGTCGCCGCGGTCGACGGCATCGGCCTCTGCGCGACCGTCGCCCCCGACCTGTGGCCCGACGAGCGCCAGATCGAGACGATCCGGACGCTGCTCGACTCGCTCGCCGTCCCCACCCACTCGACCGACTCAGCGCCGTCCGGGTCGACGTCATCCGACGCGACGGCGTCCGACCACACACCGTCCGAACTCACCGGAGCCCCGTCATGAACGACATCGTCCACCTCGCCGCGTCCGACGCCTCACCCGATGCGGTGTCGGAGCTGATCGACGAGCACGGCGGACTGATCGTCGACGACGTGCTCGACACCGACACGCTCCAGCGGCTCGACACCGAACTCACCCCGTACCTCGACGCATGTGCGACGGGGACCAACACCTTCGCCGGCCACCAGACCAAGCGCGTCGGCGCGCTCCTCGCTCGCTCGGAGACGTCCCGGGAGCTCGCCGTCCATCCCCTCGTCAACGCGTCGGCGGCGACCTATCTGGCCCCGTACTGCGACCAGCACCAGCTGCACTTCACGCAGGCGGTCAGCATCGGGCGCGGGCAGGGAGAACAGCCGCTCCACCGCGATCGCGGCGTGTGGGGCTCGGCTCTCAACCGATCGGTCGAAACGCAGTTCAGCACCATCTGGGCTCTCACCGAGTTCACACGCGAGAACGGCGCGACACGATTCGTCCCCGGCTCACATCGGTGGGACAAGGACCGGCTCCCGACCGACGACGAGATGCGGTTCGCCGAGATGCGCCCCGGCTCGGTACTGCTGTACAACGGCACCGTCCTGCACGGCGGCGGGCGCAACCAGACCTCCGACGACCGGATCGGCGTGCTCATCCACTACACCCTCAACTGGCTGCGTCAGGAGGAGAACCAGTACCTGTCGTGCCCGCCGCACATCGCACGTGGCCTGTCGCCCGAGCTGCGCGAGTTGATCGGGTACTCCCTCGGCGGTCCGGTCCTCGGCTTCTACTCCACCCCCGGCGCACCGGGCGAGGGCGTCGAACTCGCGCCGCCCACGCTGCTGTTCGGCGACGGTGCGACCGGCGTCGGTGACCTCGACGATGCCGACTTCTACGATCCGGTCGGAGCCGACGCATGAACCTCGACGACCTCACACTCCCCGGACGCCCCGGCGCCTCCGTGAGCGCGTTCACCGACGATGTCCTCGGAACAGCCGACGCCGTCGAGCTCGCCGATCGCGTCGCGAACGGCGACGTGTCCAGCGCCGAACTCGTCGACGCCGCGATCGGGCGCGCGGAACGGGTGAACCCCGACCTCAACGCCGTCGCCACGTGGGACGTCGAACGAGCCCGCGAGCACGCCATGGGCGAGACTCCCGACGGCGTGCTGGGCGGTGTCCCGACGTTCATCAAAGGGCTGTCGGCCTACGCC
Organism: Actinomycetota bacterium; assembly: GCA_039185545.1. GTDB lineage: Bacteria > Actinomycetota > Acidimicrobiia > Acidimicrobiales > Ilumatobacteraceae > Ilumatobacter_A. The sequence goes on along the minus strand of JBCDAK010000003.1, from coordinate 38,328 downwards.
GGCCTTCCGAATCGCTGGGGATCGCGAGCCACTCCCGACACGCCGGCGCCCGAGCACGGGCCCGAGGTCGAGCACGTGCTCTCGACCGGACTCGTCAGCCTCGGGCTGACCACCGCACCCGAGTTCGGGCTCACCGCCACCACCGAGTCGGCACTGACCGGAATCACCCGCAACCCGTGGAGCCTCGCGCACTCGACCGGCGGCTCGTCGGGCGGATCGGCCGCCATGGTCGCCGCCGGTGTGGTCCCGATCGCCCACGCGAACGACGGCGGTGGATCGATTCGCATCCCGGCAGCGTGTTGCGGTCTCGTCGGCCTCAAGCCGTCGCGGGGCCGCATCGCGTCCGAACCCCTCCCGAAGATCTTCCCGGTCGACTTTCCCATCGACGGCGTCGTCTCGCGCACCGTCCGCGACACGGCGGCGTTCCTTCACGGCGCCGAGCAGCACCGACGGGACCCGGCTCTGCGAGCGATCGGAGACGTGACCGGCCCCTCCGAACGACGACTGCGCATCGGAGTCATCGCACAACGCGACGACGGAGCGAACCACGACAGCGTGACGTCGGCCGAGTTGCTCCGAGTCGCCGCCCAACTCGAGGAACTCGGACACGAGGTCGAGGTGATCCCCAGCCCGTTTCCTGAACACCTCGGCGACGATTTCATCCTCATGTGGTCGATGTTCCCGACCCTGCTCTGGCACGGCGGCGGCAAGCTCTTCGGCGAGGGCTTCGATCGCGACCGACTCGAACCGTTCGCGCAGTGGCTCGTGACCTACTTCCGCCGGCGAGCGGCCACCGCACCGAGACGGTTCCGCCGACTGCGCAAGTTCGTCGAGTGGTATCCGCAGGCGTACGCACGGCACGACGTCCTGCTGAACCCCACACTCGGTGGCCCCCTTCATCGGATCGGCTACCTCTCGCCCGACCTCCCCGGTGACGTGCACCTCGCCCGCGTCCGGGCGCACGTGTCGACGACGTTCCTCCACAATGCAGGTGGTGGGCCGGCGGTCTCGCTGCCGCTGGCGCAGGACACCGACGGCCTCCCCATCGGGATGCAGTTCGCGGCCGCCGTGGGTGACGAGGCGACGCTGCTCGCACTCGCCTTCGAGCTCGAGCAGGCGCACCCCTGGTCGACACTGGCCCCATCCGGCTGACCGCCGACGCTCGAGTCAGAAGCTCGAGGGCCGGTCGTCCCGACGTCGCGTCGGTGTGACGGCCCGAGGTCCGACGACCACGCGAGAACGGAGACCATGGTGACGAACGCCGACGACGCCCATCTCGAACACGGTGGAGGCCTCGTCGAGATCGACGGCGAGACCTGGTACGAGATCGACGGCGTCCACGAGATGCCGCCGTTCCTGATGAGCGTGGTCAGCGATGGCGACCGGTGGATGTTCGTGTCGTCGAGCGGAGCGCTCGCAGCCGGCCGCCGCGACGCGACTCACTCCCTCTTCCCCTACGTCACCGACGACCGACTCCATGCGTCCGGTGGCATGACCGGACCGGTCACGGCGATCCGCGCCGGCTCGATGCTGTGGGAACCGTTCGCGCCGCGACCGATCGACGGCGTGCAGCGCACGATCGCCAAGACCGTCCTCAGCGACGCCGTTCGCTTCCGCGAGCGGCACGAGGACCTCGGTTTCACCGTGATCGGCGAGTGGCGGACGTCGGCCGCACACGGCTTCGTGCGGACCACGACCGTCGTGAACCACGGGCACGAGACGGTCACGTTCACGACCGTCGACGGGCTTCTGGATCTCCTCCCGGCGGGGCTCGACCCGATCGTGTACCAGCGTCTGAGCAACCTCACGAACGCGTACAAACGCAGCGAGGTGGTCGACCCGGCGACGGGACTCGCGCTGTTCACACTCGAGGCACCGGTCTCCGACCAGGCGGAGCCCGAGGAAGTCCTGCGGGCCACCGCGGTGTGGTCGATCGGGCCCCCGGCCGACATCGACCTGAGCACGGGCGCGCTCGACGATCTCCGGCGGGATCGACGACGCGACCCGGTTCATCTGCTCACCGGTCGAGCCGGCGCCTATCTGCGCCGCTCCACGATCCGTCTCGAACCGGGCGACGCCGAGTCGTGGCGGATCGGCGCCGACGTGTCGCTCGACCATGGTGCGGTCAGCCGGCTCGCCCGCTCGCTGGGTTCATCCGACGGGCTCGACGACGAGATCGAGCGGGCGACGCGGGCGACCGGCGAACGATTGGGCGAGATCATGGCGCTCGCCGACGCCCAGCAGCGGACGGCCGACGACATCGCCTGCGCGCACCACGCATCGAACGTGGTCTACAACGTGATGCGCGGTGGCGTGCCGCTCGACGGCTACCGGATCGACACCGCAGATCTCGCGGCGTTCGTGCGACAGCGGAGCCGACGCGTCGCCGAGCGACACGACTCGTGGCTCGACGACTTGCCCGCCGAGATCGATCGTGGGGAGCTGCTCGCTCGCGTCGCGGATCGCGCCGACGTCCACCTCACGCGACTCGCGGACGAGTACCTGCCGTTCAGCTTCTCCCGTCGTCACGGCGATCCGAGTCGACCCTGGAACCAGTTCTCGATCCGGATCACGGCGCCCGACGGCAGCCCGCTCCGCTACTTCGAGGGCAACTGGCGTGACGTCTTCCAGAACTGGGAGGCGCTGTGTGCGAGCTTCCCCGACTACCTCCCCGGCGTGATCTCGACGTTCGTCGATGCGTCGACGGCCGACGGGTACAACCCGTACCGGATCACGCGCGACGGCATCGACTGGGAGGTCCCCGACCCCGACGACCCGTGGTCCAACATCGGCTACTGGGGCGACCATCAGATCGTCTACCTCCTACGCCTCCTCGAGGCGGCCGAGGCTCACGCTCCGGGCGCGCTCACCGAGCGGCTCGCCGTCCGATCGTGTACGTACGCGGACGTCCCGTACCGGATGTCGTCGTATGCGGAGCTCGTCATCGATCCGAAGGACACCGTCGAGTTCGACGAGGCTCGCGACGCAGCGACGGCCCGCCGGGTCAACGAGATCGGGGCCGACGGGAAGCTGATGGTCGGTGCCGACGGCGAACCGATCGTGGTCACGCTGGTCGAGAAGCTGCTCGTGACGACGCTCGCCAAGCTCGCCAACCTCGTTCCCGGTGGCGGCATCTGGATGAACACGCAGCGACCCGAGTGGAACGACGCCAACAACGCACTCGTCGGGTACGGCCTGTCGATGGTGACGCTGTTCCACCTCCGCCGGTTCGTCGAGCACGTGGGGTCGATGCTCGAGTCGCTCGATCCAGGCGCGGAGGTCGCGCTGTCCGCCGAGGTGGCGGCGTGGATGGAGGCCACGATCGCGGCTCTGTCGAGCGCTGACCCCGACATGTCGGCCGGCGACCCGCTCGCTCGCCGAGCGATGCTCGACCGACTCGGAACGACGGCGTCCGACCACCGCACCTCGCTCGACCGATCCGGCTTCTCGGGCATCACGGCTCCCGTGTCTCGTGAGCGGATCGAGGAGGTGTGTGCGCTGGCGATGCGGCACCTCGACGCCACCGTCGCTCGCAGCCACCGGTCCGACGGGTTGGCCCACTCGTACAACCTGCTGCGTCTCACGCCCGACGGGCGCGCCGAGATCGAACACCTGCCCGAGATGCTCGAGGGCCAGGTGGCGGCGTTGACGCCGGGCGTCGTCGACCCGACGTCGCAGGCCGACCTGCTCGACGCGCTCTTCGCCAGCGACCTCCACCGAGCCGACATCGGGACGTTCACCCTCATGCCGGCGCGGCCGCCGGTGGCGTTCCTCGACAAGAACACGATCGACCCCTCCACCGCAGCCGGCGATCCGCTGCTCGCCGCACTTCGAGCCGCCGGCGACTCGACCATCGTCGCGGTCGATGCAGCGGGCGTGCATCGATTCGCCGTCGATCTCACGACGGCGGAGGCACTCGGCGACCGTCTCGACGAACTCGCGGGCGACGATCGCTGGAGCGACCTGGTGGCGACGTCACGGGAGTCGATCCTGGAGATCTACGAGTCGGTGTTCGGCCATCGGTCGCATCTGGGGCGGTCCGGTTCGATGTACGCCTACGAGGGCATCGGATCGGTGTACTGGCACATGGTGACCAAGCTCCTGCTGGCGGTGCAGGAGGCGGCGGCGCACGCGCTCGACGACGCCTCGGACCCGGCGGTGGTCGAGCGGTTGCGGACGCACTACTGGCGGGTGCGCGACGGACTCGGCGTGGCGCAGTCGCCGCAGTCGTTCGGTGCGTTCCCGATCGATCCGTACTCGCACACGCCGGCGCACACCGGGGCCCAACAACCGGGCATGACCGGCGCGGTGAAGGAGGAGATCCTCGCTCGTCGACGCGAGCTCGGTGTGCGCGTCGTGGATGGACGGATCGCGTTCGACGGCTTCCTGCTGCGCGACGACGAGCGGCTCTCTGCCGCGACGACGTGGGAGGTCGGGAATCGCACGATCGACCTGCCGGCCGGTTCGGTCGCATCGATGGTCTGCCAGGTACCCGTGGTGGTGTCGGCGACCGACGAGCAGGACCCTCACGTCGTGGTCGAGTACGTCGACGGACGGACCGAGCGGCTGCCAGGCGATCGACTCCCCGTCGACACGAGCGCCTCGGTGTTCTCCCGGACGGGCGAGGTCGCCACGATCCGTGCGACCGTCCCGACCTCGTGACGACCGGTCGGGATCGGCCACGCTGACGACGTGACGACGACAGCCACGTACGACTTCCGCGGGAGGGTCGCCCTCGTGACCGGTGCGACCGGGGGTATGGGCCGAGCGATCACGGCCGCACTCGCCGGCGCCGGAGCACGCGTGCTGGCGAGCGACCTCGGTGACGAGGCGGGACGTGATCTCCTCGCCGATGTCGGTGCGGCAACCACCGACGTCGCCTTCCACGCCGCCGACATCGGGGACCCCGATCAGGTCGAGACGCTGGTGGCAGCAGCGGTCGAGCGATTCGGCCGGCTCGACCACGCCGTGAACGCGGCGGCGATCGAGTTCGAGACGGTCCCGCTCGCCGAGTGCGCCGACGACGACTTCGACCGGATGATGAACGTGAACACGACGGGGTTGTTCGGCTGCATGAAACACGAGATCCGGGCGATGCTCGACGGCGAGCCCGGCTCGGCACGTTCGATCGTCAACATCGCGTCGACCAACTCGTTCCGGCCACAGCACGACCAGCCGGCGTACACGGCGAGCAAGCACGCCGTCCTCGGGCTCACCCGCAGCGCCGCGATCGACTACGCGGCACGGGGGATCCGGGTCAACGCGATCTGTCCGGGTGCCATCGACACGCCGATGCTCAGGTCAGCGATGGAACGGCGCGGCCGAGAACCCGAGAGCACTGCGCGACGGCTGAGCCCGCTCGGCCGGTTCGGTCGGCCCGACGAGATCGCCGCTGCCACGATGTGGCTGTGCTCCGACGCGTCGTCGTTCGTGACCGGCCATGCGCTCGCCGTCGACGGGGGCATGCTCGCGTCGTGACCGTCGAGCTCGTCTCGTGAGCGGCGACCTCACCTGGCCCGCGCTGCTCGACGTCGCTCCGGAGTCGGTCGGTATCGACCTCGCCGCCGTCCGCCGGTACCGACTCGGCCGAGTACGCGAGCAGATGGAGATCGATGGCGTCGACGTTCTGATCCTCAGCGACTCGGTCAACATCCGCTACGCGACGGGCACGAGGAACATGCAGGTGTTCACGTCTCGGAACAGCCCGTCGAGATATCTGCTGCTCACCGCCGACCGGTCGATCCTGTACGAGTTCATCGGCTGCGAACACCTGGCCGACGGGTTCGACACGGTCGACGAGGTGAGGGTCGCCTCGACCGCGAGCTACGTCGCCGCGGGCGACGACATCGCCCAGCGGGAGCGCGACTGGGGCGCGGAGACGGCGCGGGAGATCGCATGTCTGACCGGACGGTCCGATGCGACCGTCGGAGTCGAACGCCTCAACGCCGGAGCGATCCTCGCGCTCGTTGCCGCGGGCGTCCGGGTGGTCGACGCGCAGCAGCCGGTCGAGCGCGCCCGCGCCATCAAGTCGGACGGCGAGATCGGCTGCATCCGGGCCTCACTGCGCATGACCGAGTCGGCCGTCGCCGAGATGCAGTCCGAACTCCGACCCGGCATCACCGAGAACGAGCTGTGGTCGGTCCTCCAGCGGTCGGTCATCGCCAACAACGGCGACTATTGCGAGACGCGACTGCTCAACTCGGGTCCGCGCACCAATCCCTGGTTCCAGGAATCGACGTCGCGGGTCATCGAGCCGAACGAACTCGTCGCCCTCGACACCGACGTGGTCGGGTGCCACGGCTACTACTCCGACTTCTCCCGGACCTTCCACGTCGGACCCGACTCGCCGACCCACGAGCAACGCTCGCTCTACCGACTCGCACTCGACCAGGTCCGCCACAACATCGACGTCATCGAGCCCGGACTCACGTTCCGCGAGTACTCCGAGCGTGCGTGGGACATCCCCGACCGGTACCGCACCAACCGGTACTACCTGTCGGCCCACGGCTGTGGGATGACCGGCGAGTACCCCTACTTGTACCACCACGCGGACTACGTCGATGCCGGGTACGACGGCGTCATCGAGCCGGGGATGACGCTGTGTGTCGAGAGCTACCTCGGCGACGACTCGGGCGGCGAAGGCGTGAAACTCGAAGAGCAGCTCCTCGTGACCGACACGGGCACCGAGGTCCTCAGCCGATACCCGCTCGAGCCCGACCTCCTCTGAACCAGCACATCCGGTGCCGGGTCCGATTCGTGCCGTTCACGGAGGCGCTGGGCCGGCCGGTCAGAATGGCGGTGTGAGCCTCGAAGGTGTGCACGCGGTCGTCACCGGGTCCGGCGCGGGGATCGGGCGGGCGTGTGCCGTCCGCCTCGCCGACGACGGTGCCGACGTGACCGTGATGGACGTCGACGAGGCCGGCCTGGCCGAGACCGCCGCCCTCGTCGAGGAGACCGGACGGAGATGCCTGCCGGTCGCAGTGGATCTCCTCGATCGGTCAGCGATCGTCGACTCGTTCGCGCGCGCGAAGGCCGAGCTCGGGCCGGTCGGAGTGCTGCACAGCAATGCCGGCGGGGGCGCCGGTGTCCAGGTGCGCACGTTCGCCAAGTCGACACCCGAGCAGTGGGACGCGATGTCGGCCTTGAACCTGACGCAGAACATCGACTGCAGCCGTCAGGTGGTCGGCGACATGATCGAGGCCCGCTGGGGTCGGATCATCGTCACCTCGTCGGAGATGGCGTTCCGCACGGGTTTCGGGATGGCCGACTACTCGGCGGCGAAGGCCGGCTTGCTCGGGTTCGTGCGCAACCTCGCCCACGAAGTCGGCCGATACGAGGTGACCGTGAACGCGGTGTGCCCCGGAGCCACGCGCACCCGGCTGTCGGACTCGATGTCCGAGGAACACCGGGAGCAGGTCGTCCAGCAGATTCCGCTGGGGCGGTACGGCGAGCCCGAGGAGATCGCCCACGCCGTGTCGTTCCTCGCGAGCCGCGGAGCGTCGTATGTGACCGGCGAGTCGCTGATGGTCACCGGCGGCCGCACGATGCACTGACGAACCGCCGTCGCCGAGAACAGCACGGATCCGACCCGGCACCAAACGTGCCGAGAGCAGCACGAATCCGACCCGGCACCAGACGTGCCGAGAACAGCACGAATCCGACCCGGCACCGAGTGTGCTGTTCTACGCGAGGCCGTGGATCTCGGAGGTGGGCGCGATGCGACGGAGGCCGCGGTAGGCGTCGGCGGGAGTGCGGCCTTCGTTGACCACGCCGTCGACCTCGCGGGCGATGGGCATGTCGACGCCGTGTTCCTCGGCGAGCTCACACACGACACGCGCTGACTTCACACCCTCGGCGACCATCTTCATCTCGGAGGTGATCTGCTCGATCGTCTTGCCCTCGGCCAAGTGCTGACCCACCGTTCGATTCCGACTGAGCGGGCTGGAACACGTCGCCATCAGGTCGCCGAGTCCGGTGAGTCCGGCGAACGTGAGCGGATCGGCGCCCATCGCCTCGCCCAGCCGGATCATCTCGGCGAGACCGCGGGTGACCACCATCGCCTTCGTGTTGTCGCCGACGCCGAGCCCCTCGGCCATCCCCGCGGCGATGGCGACGACGTTCTTGAGCGCCCCACCGAGCTCGGAACCCACGACGTCGAGGTTGGTGTAGACCCGGAAGGTCGTCGACGTGAAGATCGTCTGCAGCGAGCCGGCGAGCCGTTGGTCGGGAAGGGCGATCGCGGCGGCCGCGGCGTACCCCTGGAGCACCTCGCGGGCGAGGTTCGGCCCCGCCAACACGCCGGCCGGATGACCGGGCAGGACCTCCTCGATGACCTGCGTCATGCGGAGGCGCGTCGACTGCTCGATCCCCTTCGTGAGACTGATCACCGGGATCCACGGACGCAGGTGCGGCTTGACGTCCTCGAGCGCTGCACGGAACCCGTGGCTCGGCACACCCACGACGACGACGTCCGCGTCGCTGACCGCGCCGGGGAGCGATCCGGTCGCCTGGAGGTTCTCGGGGAGCTTGAGCCCCGAGAGGTAGTCGATGTTCTCGTTCTTCTCGTTGATCACGTCGGCCAGCTCGGGCCGGCGCGACCACAAGGTCGTGTCGGTGTTGCGTGCCGCGAGTGCGGCGACCGTGGTCCCCCACGATCCGGCTCCCAGCACGGCGACTCGTGCGTCACGACTCATGACTCAGGCCGGCTGCAACTCGGCGAAGCGGACCCTGGCCGCCTGCACGTCGGGAAGGTGGGCCTCGGTCCAGTTGCGCATCGCGGCCAGCGGCTCGGTGACGGTGAGACCGAGCTCGGTGAGCGAGTACTCGACCTGCGGCGGACGCATGCGGACCAGGACCTCGCGGTGGACGAGGCCGTCCTGTTCGAGCCGACGCAGCGTCTGGGTGAGCATCTTCTGGGTGATGCCCGGGACCGCCCGGCGCAGCTGTCCGAAGCGGTGCGGACCCTCCTCGAGCTTCCCGATGACGAGCGCCGACCACTTCGACGCCACCAGGTCGAGGATGTCGCGACACGGACACTCCGCCGAGTACAAGTCGCCCACCTTGGTGGTTTCCATCAGGTACCTATCTCCTCTCAGGGTGCCTTCTTGCCAAGCGATACCACGGTCATGATGATGGAGGGCGACGTTCGGCGCAACCCCGCCGGAACAGCCGGAACGACCCCCTCCCCCTGACCCCCTCCGAATGACCACCATCCCGCCCTCCGCCACCGAGACCCGGTTCGCCCCGATCAACCGGGCGTACGGCGAGGTCTTCCGACCGAACCGCCTCTCGGTCGGGCTCGTGATCCCCATCGAGACGTACGCGGGACCCGTGCCGACGATGGAGCGGCACGTCGAACGCGTCCGGCTGGCCGAGGATCTCGGGTTCACCGCCGTCTGGATGCGCGACGTGCCGTTCCACGTCGCCTCCTTCGGCGACGCCGGACAGACCTTCGACCCGTTCGTCTACCTCGGGCTCCTCGCCGGGGCGACGAGCCGCATCGCGCTCGGTGTCGCGAGCATCATCCTGCCTCTCCGCCACCCCGCCCACGTCGCGAAGGCCGCCGCCAGCGCCGACGTGCTGTCGGGCGGTCGGTTGCTCCTCGGTGTGGCGTCGGGTGATCGACCCGACGAGTTCCCTGCGATGGCGGTGCCGTACGAGGAGCGCGGAGCTCGTTACCGAGCGGCGTTCGACTACCTGACGCGGATGAATCGGCGCGCACCGGTGGTCGAGAGCCCCTACGGCCGGACCCATCATCTGATGGACCTGCTCCCCAAACCCACCGGTGGCCGCACGCCGCTTCTCATCACCGGATCGAGCCAGCAGTCGCCCGACTGGATCGCACGCCACGGCGATGGATGGATGACCTACCCGCGCGCCCGGAGCGACGACCAGGCTCGCGTGGTCGCCGACTGGCGGGCCCGGGTCGACGCCGCTGGCCGCGACCCGAAGCCGGTCATGCAACCGCTGTACGTCGACCTCGATCCCGATCCGCGTGCACCGGCTCGACCGATCCATCTCGGGGCCCGAATCGGCGCCGACCGGCTACGGGACCACCTCGCCGAGTTGCAAGACGCCGGCGTGAACCACGTCGCGCTCAACCTCCGCTTCCATCACAGGTCGGTCGAGAACGCGCTCGCCGTCCTCGCCGATCGAGTGCTCCCCCACCTCCACGACACCGACACGAACAGCACCGCAGCCGACCGAAACACACACGTCGCCCCCCATACGACCGAGGAGTCGTCCACCTGATGAGCACCACGACCCGATGAGCAGCATCGCGATCACCGGCTCGACCGACGGAATCGGTCTGGCCACGGCCCGCCGACTCGCCCGTGAGGGCCACGACGTGGTCGTGCACGGCCGAAGCCCGACCAAACTCGACGCCGCACGATCCCTCGTCGAGGCCGAGCGGCCCGGCGCCGTGGTGGCCGCAGTGGCCGCCGACCTGTCCGACCTCTCGGCGGTCGACGAACTCGCGCACCGAATCCTCGACTCGGTCGATTCACTCGACGTGCTGATCAACAACGCCGGCGTCTTTCGAACGTCGTCACCGACGACCGCCGACGGACTCGACGTCCGCTTCGTGGTGAACACGCTCGCGCCGTATCGGCTCGCCCGGCGCGTCGCGCCGGTGATGCCGTCGACTGGGCGGATCGTCAACCTGTCGTCTGCGGCGCAGGCTCCGGTCGACACCGGCGCCATGCGGGGACGCACCGCGCTCGACGCGGGCACGGCCTACGCGCAGAGCAAGCTCGCGCTCACGATGTGGTCGCGGCACCTGGCCGACGAGTTCGGCGCCGGTGGTCCGGTCGTGGTCGCCGTGAATCCGGGCTCGTTCCTCGCCACCAAGATGGTCGCCGAGGGCTACGGCATGGAGGGTCACGACATCTCGACCGGGGTCGACATCCTCGTCCGGGCGTCGACGAGCCCCGAGTTCGCCGAGGCGTCGGGCGCCTACTTCGACAACGACGCCGGACGCTTCGCCCCTCCACATCCGGATGTGCTCGACCCGGCGAAGAACGCGGCGGTGGTCGCCGTCATCGACGAACTGCTCGGCGACGACGGCTGAACGACTCCGCCACGCCGAGTGGCCGGACGACTCCACCACCACGACGAGCGGACCGCTGCACGAGCGGGCAGTATCGGGAGTCGAATTCCCGGCTCGCTCGTGTCCTCACCACCCTCGACCACCGCCGCCGCGCGTCGGCGTCTCTGGATGCGTGGCGCGGTCGCGCTGTCGCTCGGACTCGGTGCCGTCGGGGTGGGCGCCCTGCTCGCCCGAGCGACGTCGGACTCGGACACCGACCCATCGACCGCCGGCTCGTCGACCGACGGCGGTGCAACGAGCAGTGACGTGTTCACGGCCGACCCCAACGACCCGCCGAGCAACCCGGCGAGCACGGTCGAGAGCACCGCGCTCCCGCCGAGTTCGACCACGACCGACGGACGACCGGGCACGACGACGCCGACCCCGTCGACCGCCGCTCCGGCCGCGTCGGAACCCGACAGTGCACCGAGCGCGACCGTCGCCCCCACGACCCCGCCACTCCCTGACGACACGATGTGCGGAGCGGCACCGATCGGGATCGGCGAGTTGATCGACGCGTCGACCCAGCCGCACGACCGCCCCATTCCGGTCGTCCCCGACCACTGGTCGTTCGCACTCGGTCCCACTGCCGACGAAGGTGTCGGGAATCCCATCGATCCTGGATCGCAGTACATGAATCCCTGGAACCACATCTACGAGGGCTCCGGCACCGTCGAGATGGGACCGGCGTGTGTGGCCATTCGCCAGGATGGCGCATGGACGGTGCACGATTTCGGCCCGATGTGCGTCGCCATCCAGACCGACGACTTCGGCAACTGGGGCGGACCCGACGCCGGAGAGTGCGACGGCGACATCGCCCGGTACGTCGTCGAGCCCGGCGTGTTCACCCACGGATGGCCGGGGAGCGGGTGGGCCGAGATCGTCGGTGGCTCCGGCACGGTCGAGTACATGCTGTCCTGGGGCGCGGTGCGCGGCGAGGGGAGCCTCTACCACTGCGGCGTCGACCGGCGGAATCGCGGCGAAACAGGCGTCATCACGCCGATGGCCCACGGTCGAGCGTTCGTCATCGACGACGACTGGCGCGCATGCATCGCCCACAACATGAGCGAGCCCCAGGTCCTCGAGCTCTGCGCAGCCGGCGATCTCCCCCCGAGCTTCCCGCTGGTCGGCGGCTGCGAACGCAACTGAGCCCCGTCACGTCGACCCGGCATTCGACGCTCCGACTCCCTCGCCGCTCGGGGAGTACGTTCGGAACGGGACGATCGGGGGTCGCGAGATGAACAGGGCAGCAGACGACGCTCACAGCATGCCGAGCCTCGGCACGCCCGCAGGTGCCGACAACTACACCCGCGACGGTCGACTGCGACGATCGTTCTACGAGGCCGAACTCGAACGCCTCCAGACCGAGCTGGTCAAGCTGCAGTACTGGGTGCAGCACGCCGGACTGCGCGTCCTCATCATCTTCGAAGGACGAGGATCGGCCGGCAAGGGCGGCGTGATCAAGCGGATCAGCGAGCGGACGAGTCCCCGGATCGTGCGGACCGAAGCGCTCCCGAAGCCGACCGAGCGCGAGAAGACCCAGTGGTACTTCCAGCGATACGTTCCGCTCCTCCCCTCGGGCGGCGAGATCGTGCTGTTCGATCGCAGCTGGTACAACCGCTCGAACGTCGAGTGGGTGATGGGGTTCTGCACCGAGGCACAGCACCAGGAGTTCCTGCGGACCTGCCCGGAGTTCGAGCGGATGCTGGTCCGCTCGGGGATCATCCTGCTCAAGTACTGGTTCTCGGTCAGCTACGACGAGCAGGAGCGACGTTTCCAGGCGCGCAACGAGGAACCGATCAAGCGCTGGAAACTGTCCGACATGGACCTCGAGGAGCACCGCCGCTACGTGCGGTACTCGATGGCGAAGGACACGACGTTCCAGTACACCGACATCAAGCAGGCGCCGTGGTACGTCGTGCCGTCGGACGACAAGCGACGCGCGCGGCTCAACTGCATGAGCCACATCCTCGAGAGCGTCCCGTACGAGGACATCGTCCCCGACCCGGTCGCCCTTCCCGAGCGCATCGAGGAGCCGTACATCCGACCGCCGGTCGGCGACCAGACCTTCGTCCCGCAGCGGTACTGACCCGCGCCGACCATCGACCGAGTGACGTGACGTACACCGAGATCAGCTACGAGGTCGACGGCCACGTGGGCGTGCTCACGCTGCAGCGCCCCGAGGCGCGCAACGCTCTGACCCACACGGCCTACGCCGAACTCGAGGACGCCGTCCGCACCACCACCGAGCGATGCGTCGTCATCACCGGCGCCGACCCGGCCTTCTGCTCCGGTGACGACGTCAAGCAGATCATGGTCGCCGAGGGCGACCGCGTGTCCGAGCGGCTGTAGCGTCAACCTCGCATCACGCCGGCCGCCGACGCCCTGCTCACCACCGACGTGCCCATCATCGCGGCCGTCAACGGCGCCGCGGTCGGCTGGGGCATGGAGCTGGCGCTCATGGCCGACATCCGAGTCGCGTCCGAGCGAGCGCGGTTCGGGGAGCTCTTCGTGAAGCGGGGTCTCAACTGCGACGTGCCCGGCCTCGGACGACTCGCCGCGGTCGCGGGCCGCGAGGTGGCGGCCGAGCTGCTCTTCACCGGACGGGTCGTCGACGCCGCCGAGGCCGAGCGTCTCCGACTGGTGTCTCGGGTCGTGGCCCACGACGAGCTGCTCCCGACGGCCCTCGCGCTCGCCCACGAGATCGCGGCGAACCCGCCGCTCGCGGTGCAGCGGCTGAAGGCCGGTCTGCGCACGGCGCTCGACCCCGACTGGGACGAACTCGGACGATGGGTCGGCGCGAGCCTCGCCGAGCTGTTCCGCACCGAGGATCACCGAGAGGGTGTCGCGGCATTCCTCGAACGGCGCGAGCCCCGATACACCGGCCGCTGACCGGCGAGCGTCACGCCGCCCTCGGGGTCACCGTCGACATCATTCCGACGCGAAATCGCAACGTTTCTGTCACGCGAGGTCGGGGCCGGACACCAACCCGACGAGGGCGGGCGGCACCACCCATTCAGGCCATCACCCGCAGCCCGTCCAGGTCATGCCGGAAGGCCATCGACCCACCGAGGAGCCGTCGTGTCAGCACCCACGTCCGCAGATCGAGACGCACGTCGCCGGGAGCGGCGGCGGACCCGCGCCGCCGCCGCTCTGGCGGCCGCGGCGGTGCTCGCGGGCATCGTCGTCGCCCAACCGTTCGTCGACGCCGACCCCGACACGGGCGTCGGACCACTGACGGTCGACGACAGCGGCCACTGGTTCGAGTACGCCGGGAACGGCGAGCCCTACTTCATGGCTGGATCCGGCGGTCCCGAAGGTTTCCTCTACTACTCGGACGCGCGCAAGCAGTCGATCGTCGACCAGCTCATCGCGAACGACGTCCGAGCGATCTACATCCACGCCGTGCGTTCGAACGGGGGCGATGGCCGATCCGACGAGAACCCGTTCGTGGGCAAGGATCCCGACAACGGCGTCGACCCCGCCGTGCTCGACGACTGGGACTCGTACCTCTCCCAGCTCGACGACGCCGGGATCGTCACCTGGTTCCACCTGTACGACGACGGCGCACGACCGTTCGGCGCGTGCAACCCGAACCTGCCCGCCGACGAGCGACGTTTCGTGCAGACGATCGTCGAGCGCTTCCGCGACTACCAGCACCTCGTGTGGCTCCCGACCGAGGAGCACCAGGTGAAAGGCTGCTCGAACGGCGCGACCGACATCGCCAAGGCGGAGGCACTCGCCGCTGAGATCCGCACTCACGACGACGTCCACCCGTTGGGTGTGCACCACAACAACGGCCAGTCCAACCAGTACCTCGGCAACGACGACATCGACGTGTTCGCCCAGCAGATCTGCGGCAACAGCAACGTGCGCAGCGTCGACGGCACCCACGCGCAGGGTGCGTTCGGTGAGGAGGACGTCTACGTCATGGCCGAGTGCCACCCGTGGCACAAGAACCTGCTCGCGGACGGCGATCGCTCGACGTTGCGCCAGTCGTTCTGGTCGTCGGTGATGGCCGGCGGCTACGTGCTCTTCTACGACGCGTGGGAGGCGACCGACCCGACGGGCGGGATGCTCGCCGACCTCGGTCGGATCAACGCGTTCATGGACACCACCCGCTTCAGCGAGATGCAGCCCGCCGACCAGCTCGCGGCCGCGGGCACGAAGTGGGTCCTGGGCAACGAGTCCGAGGACGTCTACGTCCTCTACTCGAACACGAACCCGGGGGCGATGGGCGTGCGAGGTCTCACGGCGGGCACGTACCGACTGGGATGGTTCGACCCCGTGAGCGGTCAGCGGATCGACCAGATGATCGTGGTCGGCGACGGCACCGCCAGCTTCGGGGTTCCCGGCGCGATCGGCCGGGAGGTCGTCGTCTCGCTCGAGCGGATCGACGGCACGCCGGCGACCACGACCACGACGACGACCACGACCACGGCACCCCCGACACCGACCACGACGAGTCCGCCCACGACGACCCCACCGCCCACCACGACCCCGCTGCCGGGCTCCGCGGTCCGCCTCCCCGCGACCGACGACGCCTACCTGCAGAACTCGTCACCGGTCGACGACTCACTGCTGCGTGTCGAGGACGGGAGCCGGAGGCGAGTCACCTACCTCCGCTTCGACACCGCCGGAGTCGGCTCGGCAGCACGCGTGCAGCTCCAGCTCGTGGTCGGCAACGACCCCGGGTCGGGCACGTTGGCCGTGTCGATCGGTGAGAACGGCACCTGGACCGAATCGACTCTGTCATCGGTCAACGCTCCGACGATCGGTGCCGAGCTCGCAGCTGTGACTCGGCGCTTCGCGACCGGCGACGTGATCACGCTCGACCTGCCGGCGTCGGTGGTCTCGGGTGACTCGCTCGACCTGGTCCTCGAGCTCGACGGAGCGGGAAGCAACGACGTCGCGTTCGTGTCGACCGAGGGTGGCGAGGCACCGGTCCTCGCCATCGAAACGTCGGCAGCGCCCCCGACGACCACCACGACACCACCCACCACGACCCCGGCACCCACGACAACGGCACCACCGACCACCACGACACCCACGACGACGGCACCGCCCGCCACGACGGCACCCACGACGACGGCACCGCCCGCCACGACGGCACCCACGTCGACGGCACCGCCGGGTGAACCCTTCGAGGTGGAGGCGGCGGACGCCGCGTTCCTCGAGAACGGCCGCCCCGGCCGTGGTGACGAACTGCGCATCGAGGCCGGCCGGCGGGAGCGGGTGACCTATCTCCGCTTCGACACGTCGGGCATGGCGGCGGCGGGCTCGGCCACGGTCCTCACGCTGACGGTCGGCACCGATGCCGGGCGCGGAACGATCTCGATCCACGAGGGTGTCGACGGCTCGTGGGGCGACGACGATCTCACGGCGGCGACCGCCCCCGAGCCCGGCCGACTCCTGGCGGCCGTGACCGGCGAGTTCTCGCCGGGCGACGTCATCACCGTCGAGGTGCCGGCGGACGCCGTCCAGCCGGACGTCACCGATCTCGTCGTCACCACCGACGGGTCGGGCGCGGCGGACGTCTCCTTCGCCGGCGCCGGATCCGAGCACGGTCCCCGGCTCCGCGGCCCGGGCTGACCGGCCACCAGCGGTGGCGGACCGTGGCGCACGCCGCGGTCCGCCACGGTCGGGCCCATCGCGACCGCGGTCCATCCGCCGCCGGTGCGTCGTCCTGGAGACCTGTCACCCACCGAGCGTGGGATCGCTGTTCGCCGTGTGTGAGATGCTGGCCGATGGGGGCGTCTGTGACCGGAGAACCGACCGAGCTGCTGGACGAGGATCGTTGGTATTCGCTCGCGTCCGCGGTGGCCGACGGCACCTGCGTGCTCATGCTCGGGCCGCATGCGGTCACCGGATCGCTCGGCGGCGAACGACTCCCGGCGCACGTCGCGCTCGCCACGTTCATCAAGGATCAGATCCCTGCCGAGACCCGCGACCGGATCGGCCCCGCGTTCTCGCGTCTCGACCCGAAGAAGCCGGCGTCGGTCGCCCAGGTACTCCTGCGGGAGATCGACCCACCGGTTCTCCGCCGATGGGTCGAACGGTTCCACGCCGAGTTCGTCGTCGACGAGGCTCCGCTGGTCGACCTCGCCGGACTCCCGTTCGAGTTCGTGATCGACACGTCTCCGATCCGAACGGCCTCCGACGTGTTCCAGCGGATCAAGCCCGGCACCGTCACCGCGTACTACGACCGGACCGGCCGCCAGCCGGCGATGCTGCCGGACCCAACTCGCGACCAGCCGGTCGCATACCAGCTCTACGGCTCGCTCGAGCAACCGCGGTCGATGATCCTCTCCGACAGCGATCGACTCGACTTCATCGTCAAGGTCGCACGCGGCCAGCCGGCTCTCCCGCTGAACCTCTCGAGCGCCCTTCAGGACAGCGACCGCTCGTTCCTGTTCCTCGGCTTCGATCTCGCCGACTGGCACTACCGGCTGCTGCTGCACCTGCTGTCCGACAACACTCGCCGGAACTACACGTCGTTCGCCGCGGAACTCGACGCGGCGCCGCTCGACGCCGAGACCGCCGACTTCTACCGCACCAACCACCGGGTCCACTTCTTCGACGGTCGGCTCGGCGACTTCTGCTCCCAGCTCCGAGACCGATGCCAGGTCGACCAGCCATCGGGCGTCGACTCCAACGGAGGCGTCGAGACATCGACGCCGACCCACGCGGGTGCACCCACGGTCTTCGTGTGTCACGCGAACGAGGACGCCGAGTACGCACGCGACATCTCCGACGGGCTCCGGTCCGCCGGGATCAACACCTGGCTCGACAAGCAGAATCTGCGCGGCGGCGACGACTGGAACGACGAGATCGAGAAGATGATCCGACGCGACGTCGACTACGTGGTCGTGCTCCAGAGCCAGGCGATGAAGCTGAAGGACGTCGGCTACGTCAATCGGGAGATCAACCTCGCGCTCGACCGCCAGCGGGACTACCGCCCGCCCCGCACGTTCCTGATCCCGGCGTTCATCGACCATCCCGACAACAAGCTCGACCTCCTCGGCATGGAGCGGCTGCAGTCGGTCGATGCGACACCGACCTCGGGTGTGACCGACCTCGTTCGTTCGATCATGCGCGACCTCACGATGCAGGCGCGTCTCGGATGACGTCCACCATCGACCGCCCCGACACCATCGAGGCGGCTCCCGCCACGCGGAGCTACCGGTATCCCGGCTCACCGCCCTTCCGTGACCAAGAGGTCGATCGACTCCTCTTCAAAGGTCGCGACCACGAGTCGCGGACGGTTCTCCACTCGATCCTCAGCTCCGAGCTCTTCCTGCTGTACGCCGTCTCGGGCCTCGGCAAGAGTTCGCTGCTGAACGCGGGCGTGATGCAGGAGCTGCGCGACCGTGGCTACTGGCCGGTCTCGGTCCGCCTCAACGACCCCCGGGTTCCACCAGCAGTCGCCATCGAGAGCCAGATCATCGACGCCGCCGCCAAGGATCCGGCGATCGACCTCGACCGCACTCCGGGCTACGTCACGGATCCCGAGGACACCCCGCACCTGTGGGACGTTCTCGGGTCGGTCGAGGTGTGGCGCGGGAACCGCCTCGAACACCTCGTCGTCGTGCTCGATCAGTTCGAGGAGTTGTTCACGCTCGAGTGGCCCGACGAGATTCGCCGCAGGTTCATCGCCGAGTTCGGTGAGGTCGTTCGCCACAGCCGAGCCGACGCCGATCCCGACCAGGACACCGACGTCGACGGCCGCACCGGGAACGGCACCGCGCCCGACGGTCACGCGCCGCTCGTCCCTCCGCCGGCGGTGAAGTTCGTGCTCGTCGTGCGCGAAGACGCACTCGGTGAACTCGAGGCCCTGTCCGACGACGTTCCGCAGGTCTTGCAGCACCGCTTCCGTCTCGGACCGCTCGATCCCGATCAGGCGCTCGCTGCCATTCGAGAACCAGCGTTGGTGGCGGACGAGCACCTCGTCACGCAGCGGTTCGCATACAGCGAAGAGGCGGCCCAGCAGATCCTGCACTTCCTCCAACACACCGAGCGAGCATCCGCGACCACCATCGCCGAGGCGAACCGATCGCGGTCGTCCGTCGACCCCTCCCAGCTCCAGATCATCTGCCAGTACGTCGAGCGACGCGTGCTGCCGACGAAACCAGCGCGGAGCACCGATGGTGTGATCGAGATCGAGGCCGCCGACCTCGGGGGCCTCGACGGTCTCCGCAGCATCCTCGGCGACTTCTACCGGCGCACGGTCGAGAGCTTCCCCGATGCCGAGCAGAAGAAGATCCGGGAACTGTGCGAGAAGGGACTGATCAGCCAGAGCGAGCGGCGACTCAGCCTCGAGTCCGAGGCGATCGTCGGCACCTTCGGGGTGCAGCCGCACGTCCTCGACGAACTCGTCGACCACCGGCTCGTTCGTGCCGAGCCGCGCGTCGGCAGCGTCTACTACGAGCTCGCCCACGACACGCTCGTGCAGCCGATCCTCAAGGATCGGCTCGAACGACAGCGGGCCCGAGCGCGCAAGCGGGTCCGTTGGATCGCGATCGCCGTCGGAATCGCCGCGTTCGTCGCTGCGGTCGTCGCGCTCGTGTTCGCGGTCAACGCCGTGAGCGACAGCGACGACGCGGCCGAAGGGACCGACGGCGACGGTGCGCAGCCCGAGCCGACGGCTCCGCCGACCACCGAGCCACCGAGCCCCCCGATCGCGATCGGGTCCGTCGAGCTCGGTGAGATCAGTGAAGCGGGCGCCGTCGCATCGTTTCGACTCGAACCAGCGTCGGAACCACTCGCCGTCCTGGTCCGCGCCCGGCCCGGATCCGAGAACCTCAACCTCGCGGTCGCGGTGACGAGCCCGTCGGGTGCCCGCCGCAGCCAGGACCAGCTGGGGGCCGGCAGTCCGGAGACGATCATCGTCCCCGCGACCGACGTGCCCGCCGGGAGCGAGTCCACGACCGAGGTGTCGATCAGCTCCAACGACGGTTCGACGGGTCTGTTCGACGTGATCGTCGAATCCGCGCAGGTGGTCTCGCTCGACGCCGCAGCGCAGGGGTCGCCCACCGGCGGCGACGAACCCGGATCCCGGATGGCCGGGGTCATCGGCGAACCCGGCGGCGTCGCCGTCTACGCCGTCGAGGCCGACTCGAGCATCGCGTTCGACGTGAGCCCAGGAGACGGACAGTCGAGCTCGGGTGGCTCCCAGGACAAGGGCCTCGACTCGATCGTCGAGATCATCGATCCGTCGGGCGTCGGCCGCATCGTCGACGCCGGGGGTCCCGGCGAGCCCGAGACCACCACGATCCGAGGTGACGAAGGCCAGACACTGGTCGTCGTCCGCGGATACCAGTCGAGTGTCGGCGACTTCGAGGCGACGGCGCAGGCCGTTGACCGAATCGTGCTGTCGGTCGGCGACGCCCTGCGCGACCAGGTCGTCGAGGGCGGACAGCCGCTCGAGTACGCCGTGCAGGTCAGGACACCCGTCGCGGTGCTGGTGACGCCGACCGACGATTTCGACGCACGGCTCGAGATCGCAGGGCCGGACGGCGCCTCACGAGTGATCGACGGTGGATCGGCGGGCGCGATCGAGGTCGCTGACCTGGCCGAACGAGGCGAACACGTCATCCGGGTCACCTCGTTCGCCGAGACCACCGGTGGCTTCGCGATCAGCGCGATCCCCGTGGTGCCGATCGGGAGCGAGGGAGACGATCTCCCGGTCGCGCTGCCGGCGGCACTCGACGTCGGCGACGACCTCGGCGACGTCACGAGCCTGCGGGTCACTGCCGACGACCCCGAGGAGGTCCTGGCGATCCAGATTCGCGACAGCGGCGGGTTCGTTCTCACCGACCTGCGAGCCGAGTCCGCCGGGGACGCCGTGTCGGCCATCGTCGACACGGCCATCGGGTCGCCCGGCGCCCGACTCCTGTTGGTCACGTCCGACGACGGCGCCGGAGGGGGAACCGTGACGCGTTGGTCGACCGACTCTGCGCCGCTCGACCTCGACTCGTCGTCCGATGTCACCGAGGCTCCGGTGGCGTTCGACGTGACGTCGGCGATCGGCGATCTCGTCGTCGTCACTGCGACGCCCCAGGACCCGGCTGACGTGGTGACTCTCCGCGTGAACTCGAACGCAGGATTCACCGTCAACCAAGCGAGTTCTGCCGTCGCCGGAGATCCCGTGTCGGTCGTGGTCATCAACGACGCCAGCACGGCCGTCGGCGACCTCCGCATCGTCGCGGCCTCGGCACTCGGCAACGCCGAGATCGACCTCGATCTCACGCTGGTCGAGCCCGTCGAGGTCGGGCTGGATCAGCCACTCGACGAGGAATTCACGGCGCCGTCCGTCATCGACCTCGCGACGATCCAGACGGACCTGCTCGTCGTCAGTGCCCAACCCGGCGATCCGTCCGAGATGCTGACCCTCGAGGGGTTGGACGCCGACGGGTTCAGAACGGCGTTCGCACAGTCGCCGACGGCAGGCCAGCCGGCGACACTCGTGATCACCGATGACGGGTTCGGGGTCGGGTTGGGGGTCCAACGCGTCGTGATCACGTCGAACCGCACGCCCGGTTCGTTCCGTCTCGAACTCAGCGAGAGAATCGGCGAGCCGCTCGTGGTCGACGGACCATCGGTCACCGCACGAGCTCCGGCGGTCCTGGGCTTCGATCCGCCGAACTCGCCACTGGTCGTCGTGAGGCTCCAACCGCTCGCACCGGACGACATCATCGAGGCGCGGATCACGGGCGAGGTGTTCGGGCGGCTCGTCGAGGCACGATCTCCGTCTCCGGGGGTGCCGGTCGCCGTCCTCCTCGATCCTCCCGACTTCGCCGACGGGTTGCTCGATCTCATCGTGAACCCCGGCGGCGGCGTCGCCGACGTCGATGCAGCGGTCGAGACGGTCGTTCCGGTGCCGCTCCGACCCGACGGACGCGTCACCCTCGAATCCGGACCGGCGATCTTCGAGATCGACGTGAACGACGACGAATCGTGGACGTTCGTTGCCCAGAGCGATGCATCGTCCAGCTTCCTCACGGCTCAGGCGTACTCACCTCGCGGGGTGCTCCTCGACACTCCTGCGGTGTATCAACCGCTGCCCACGGTCGAACAACTCCCCGCCGAGGTCATCGAGCTCTTCCCCCAGGAGGTACGTGACCTGTTCGCCGACGGACTCCCTGCAACGGTCGAGGAAGCGATCGCACAGCTGAACGAGGCGGATCTCCTCGACGAGGTCACGTCCGTGCTCAACCAGAACGACGTCGCGGTCGATGCGCTGCTCGGCGGGTCGGCGGCATCGACCGCGCCCGCCAGGGTGTCCCTCGACGTGGGGAGCAGCGGATCGGGCCGATATCGGGTGCTCGTCACCTCGGTCGACCCCGACGCAGAGATCACCGTCGAACTCGTTCCTCCGCTGATCGGTGAGCCGATCTCGGCACCAGCGGACGCGGTCGTGGGATCGGGACCGGTGGCGCCGCCCGGCGAGGGCGGCTGACGGGTGCAGCGAGGTCTCGTGTATCAGCACACTCAGCAGGGCCGGATGTTCATCATCACCGCGGCCGTGCTGGCAGTCATCGTGGCGATCCTGCTCGCCGTCGTCCCCGATCGGTCGACGCTGATCCCCGTGCTGCTGGTCACGATCGTCATCGTCGGCGTCGCCGCGATGCTCGGCCGGCTCACCGTGTCGGTCGACACCACCGAGGTCCGTGCGGTGTTCGGAACGCGTTGGCCCCGGCGAACCCTCGCGCTCGGCGACATCGTCTCGGCCACACCGGTCCGGAACCGGTGGTACCACGGCTGGGGCATCCGCAAGGTCGCGAACGGGTGGATGTACAACGTGTGGGGCCTCGACGCGGTAGAGCTCGAACTGACGTCGGGGAAGGTGTTCCGCATCGGCACCGACGAGCCGACGGTGCTCGCCGCCGCGATCGACGCCCGCCTCGGCGAGGGTGGCCGTGACGCCGGCCGCGCCGCTCGGCGCAGCTACTGACGGGCCATCTCGCTCGCGGCCTCGGCGGCGGTCTGCTCCGCGTCGCGACGGCGCGGCAGCACGATCTCGACCTCGTGCAGCGTCCCGGCGAACGGAAACGCCCCGTCGTAGCGGTCCGACACCGGCGAGCCGTGGTCCCGGCCGAGGCTCGAACCGACCGACGAGACGATCCGCATGTAGTACGGGATGTCTGCCCTCCCGCACGCCTCGCCGTCGACGAACAGTTCGACGACACCCGTCGACGAACTCGTCCGCTGGAACCGGACCCGGAGCTCGCTGTCGCCGTCGGGAAGTTCGACCGACGACTCGAGGACGGTGTGGTCGCCGAACGCGTTGTAGTCGATGACGAATCGATCGCCCTGCACGAAGACAGAACAGCCGGCGTTGCTCGTTCCGGTCGACCAGATCACTCCACCCTCTCCAGCTGCCCGGGTGACCCTGGCGGTCAGATCGAACGCGAAGCCACCCATCCCCGGCGACGCACCCGACGGAACGGGACGCATCGGCGGTCGGTAGACGTACCGACGATCGGGACGGTGCGGTGAGTGATCACTCGGGCGTGCGTTGAACAGCTCGATCGTCCGATCGTCGAGGGGGAGCACCCCGTGACGTTCGGCCTCGTCCCACCACAGTGCCTCGAGTCGGGCGAGGCGCTCGGGAAGCTGCTCGGCGAGATCGGTGCACTCGGAGGGGTCGGCGTCGAGGTCGTAGAGCTCCCACGGCTCCGCGTCGAAGTCGGCACCGCGCTCGTGCTTGGTCACCGCCTTCCACCAGGTGCCGTCGAGCTGGGCGACGATCGCCCGGCTTCCGGAGTTCTCGAAGTACTGCAGCGTGTTCGTCGCCGGCGCAGCAGGATCGTCGAGGAGCGACGCGAACGAGTGCCCGGTGATCGGCATCTGCTCGACGCCCCGGAACGTGTCGGGTGCCGTGATGCCGAGCAGCTCGTAGATCGTCGGTGCCACGTCGGACACGCTCACGAACTGCGAGCGGCGCGAGCCCGCATGCTCACCGCTCAGACCCGCGGGCCAGTGGAGGATCATCGGCACGTGCACGCCGCCCTCGTGCGTGTTCTGCTTGTACCAGCGGAACGGGGAGTTGCCGCACTGCGCCCAGCCCCACGGGTAGTTCGTGTGACTGTTGGGACCGCCGATGTCGTCGATCCGCTCGATCGCGTCGTCGGGCGACCGGAGGATCCCGTTGAAGAACTCCATCTCGTGCATCACCCCGAACGGACCGCCCTCCTGCGAGGCGCCGTTGTCGGCGAGCACGACGAAGATCGTGTTGTCGAGCTCACCGAGCTGGCGCAGCCCCTCGACGAAGCGACCGATCTGGTCGTCGGTGTGATCGAGGAACGCGGCGAACGCCTCTTGCAGACGCGCAGCGAACCGCTGGTGTGTCTCGGGGAGGTCGTCCCATGCCTCGACACCCGGGTTCCGCGGGGCGAGCTCGGTGTGGGACGGAATGACACCGAGTTCGATCTGCCGGTCGAACCAGCGCTGACGGACGACGTCCCAGCCCTCGTCGAAGCGGCCGCGGTACGTGTCGAGGTACTCCTGCGGTGCCTGGTGCGGGGCGTGGGTCGCTCCGAACGGCAGGTACGCGAAGAACGGCCGGTCGGGACGGACGCCCTTGCTGTCGTTGATCATCGCCAGCAACTGATCGACGAGGTCCTCGGACACGTGATACCCGTCCTCGGGCGACGCGGGCGGGTCGACGTGGGTGTTGTCGCGAACCAGCTCGGGATGGAACTGGTCGGTCTCGCCCTCGAGGAACCCGTAGAAGCGATCGAATCCACGACCGAGCGGCCACTGGTCGAACGGTCCGGCGGCGGAGATGTCGCGGGTGGGGGCGAGGTGCCACTTGCCGGCACAGAAGGTGGCGTATCCCTCCGATCCCAACACCTCGGCGATCGTGGCCGCCGAGTTCGAGATGTGCCCGAGCTGATGCGGGAAGCCGGTCCGCCAGTTCGACACGCCGCGCATTCCGACTGCGTGCTGCGAGCGGCCTGTGAGGAGGGCCGCCCGCGTCGGCGAGCAGAGCGGGGTCACGTGGAAGTTGGTGAACTGCACGCCACCTTCGGCCAGCGCGTCGACGTTCGGCGTGTCGATGTCGGAGCCGTAGCAGCCGAACTGGGCGAAGCCGGTGTCGTCGAGAAGCACGATCACGACGTTCGGCGAGTCGTCGCCTGGATGCGGCGGCTCGAGGTAGTGCGGCTCGGAGTCGGCGAGGGTGCGTCCGATGGTCCCCTCGAACCTCGTCGATTCGGAACTGGCCATGTGGAGTCCTTCCTGATCAGCGGTGGAGAGCGAAGCGGGTCTGCGGTTCAGACGCTGACGGTCGTGAGGTCGTCCCCGATCACGATCTCGCCGTCGAAGTGTGCGGCTGCCATGGCTGTCCACTCCGGGTACTGCTCGGGCGTCGGGGGCGGGACCATGTGCGTGAGGGCGAGACGCTTCACGCCGACGCGTGCCGCGGTCTCGGCTGCATCGACGACACCCGAGTGGTAGTCGAGGATGTCTTGGATCATCTCGTTGGGGATGAGCTTCACGATGTCGGGCCGGATCACGGTCTGGACGTAGACGTCGGCGTCCCGTGCGAGTTCGTCGACGCCCGCGCACGGGAGCGTGTCGCCCACCAGTGCGGCGGCGCGCCCCTGGTGCTCCAGTCGGAATCCGATGGTGGGGCGCACCGGCGCGTGCGCCGTCTCGGCCGTGGTGATGTGGACGTCGCCGATCGAGAACGAGTCGCCGGCCTCGATCTCGGTCACCGCGACGAGCGGACCCTGGGTCAGCTGATCGTGGTGCGCGATGCGATATCCGACGTCGGGCTCGAGGGCGGACATCTGACGCTCGACGAACTGCGCCGTGCCCACCGGCCCGAAGATCGGCAGGGTCGCCTGACCCTGGCTCATGACCCAGTGCGTGGTGATCACGTCGTTGAGTGCGCAGACGTGATCGCTGTGGAGGTGCGTGATCAAGACACCCGAGAGCGCGGCCGGAACGACGCCCGCGCCGGCGAGCCGCATCACCACACTCCGACCGGCGTCGACGAGGATCCGGGTGTCGCCGGCTCGGACGAGGGTGGACGGCCCCGCCCGATTCGGGTCGGGGATCGGCGAGCCGGTGCCGGTGAGGACGACGTCCATCGACGGACCTCGTTCAGCCGGTCGCGACGGACTCGGCCAGACGGTTGATCATCGGCCGAACGCCGATCGCGTACGTGTCGGCGATCGCGTTCTCCCGGTGATCGGCCTGGGCCGCGAGCCGATCAGGGTCGGTCGCCACGGTCAGGAACGCCGCCCGACTGGGGAACGCGTTGAACCTCACCTGATGCCAGGAGCGCCCGTCGCCGACGATGGTGCCCTCGGCCGAGAACCAACCGTCGATCCGCACTCCGTTCGGAACCGCGACGGTGCCGGCGACCTGCTGGTACTGCTCCATCTCGTCGGGTGTGATGGCGGCACCGTCCCGATCGTGGAACCGGATGACGTGGAGCATCGTGTACGGCCCGTCGTCGTCGGTCGGCGGGTGCGGCACGTCGGCCCAGTCGACCGGATCGTCGATCGCGGGAGCATCGAGCGGCTGACACCCGATCACGAACGTCTCGGCCATGCCCGCTTCTTTGTGCTGGTGCGCTTCCTGGAAGTCGGTTCGGCGCTGCATCGCGATGAACGCCGCTCGGGTCGGGTACTTCACGACGGCGATGCGATCCCACTGCGGGCTCTCACCGAGGAACTGGTCGGCGACGTCACCGACGAACACGATCTCTGCGCCCACCGCAGCGAGGGGTCCGAGGGGTGTGTACTCGTCGTCTGCCTCGCGTCCCGACAGCTCGCTGTCACGGCCGTCGGCGTACGCCGCTCGTTCGCGGTACTTCATGAGGTTGACCATCCACACCGGTCCGTCGTCGTCTGGCGGTGTCGTGGCGAGGCGCATCCCGTAGGCCTCGTCGATCTGTCCGTAGCTCGGCATCGCCGTTCCCCTCTCGTGCCGCTGGCCAGACATGCCAGTTCGACTGGCACAATCTAGGACCCGCTCCGCGGGCGGTCAATGCCGGCTCAGCCGAGCAGTGCGCGAAGTGCGGAACCCATCGAGGCCGACGCGTCGTCGATGGACAGTCCCCGATGACGACGGAGGAACTCGATCGACTCGACCTGCGTCAGCAGATCCCCCGCCGCCGCCACGCCCCCGCGATCGTCCGCGGGCAGCGCATCGAGTTCGGGCGCGAACTGTGCCTCGAACTGCGCACGTTGACGACGGCGTCCGATGTCGAGCTGCTCGGCGACCCGAGGAAAGCGCGGCGAATTGGCGACGGCGGCGCGCACCACCGGACCGATCGCGTCGTGCAGGCGGAGCCGCATCGCCACGAACTCGTCGACGCGACCGTCGAGCGGCCCCTCACCGATCGAGTCGAGGGTGGCCAGTCGTAGCGACACGCGACTCTGCCGATCGATCGTGGCCTCCATGAGCTCGCCGGGGTCGGCGAAGTACCGGTAGAGCGAGCGGACCGACAACCCGGATCGGGTGGCCGCCTGCTCGATCGACGGGAACATCTGGTCGTCGGCGACGATCTGGAGGACCACGTCGAGCACCGCGTCGACGTTTCGCTGCCGACGGGCCGACCGCCCGTCGACGGTCTCACCTCCCGCGTCGACATCCTCGTCGATCACCGCCATCACCTCACCGTAACGATGCAGCCGATCCACGGCCACCGGAACCGCATCGAGGAGCCGCGAACGGCGGACGATGCAGTCGGGCGACGTGGGTCGTGGCGCGGGGATGCCGTCGAGCCCGCCTGATCCTCACGCCTCCGCCGCGACCTCTCGCTCGAGGCCGTCGAGGATGAGCCCGATGCCGACCTCGAACTCGGCACCGAAGTCGTAGCCCGGCTGGAGCACGTGACCCGACGTGAACTCGGCGAGGTGCGGATACACGTCGGCCGGCATCGCGTCGGCCATCGAGCTGGCCAGGTCGACCATCTCCTCGCCGCCGGTCGCCGGAAGGCTCGCCTCCTGGAGAGCGAACCCGTAGAGGAACGCGTCGACCACCGCGTAGGCGTGACCCGTGAGGGCGAGTGAGAAGCCGGCCGACCGGAAGCACCCGAGGACGGCATCGTGGTGTCGCAACGTGGCTGGCCCGGGCGACGTGCGACTCTCCATGAGCGGGGCCGCCCAGGGGTGGCGGGCGAGCACCTCGCGCATCGACCGACAGCGGACGAGGATCGCCGACCGCCAGTCGGCGTCGGAGGGCGGCAGGTCGATCTCGGAGAAGACACGATCGACCATGCCATCGATGATCGCCTCTTTGTTCGGCACGTGGTGGTAGATCGTCATCGGCTTGGCCTCGATCTCGTCGGCCAGCTTGCGAATCGTGAACGCGTCGGTTCCGATCCGGTCGGCCAGAGCGACCGCACCGTCGATCACCCGGTCCGCGGTGAGACGCGAACCGGTGCGGTCCGTCGTCGTGCGTCGAGTCATGGCTTGACATCGTACTTAGTACGAGTACGATGTCAGTCGTACTAAGTACGACAACGCTCAGGAGACAGATCGCCATGGCCTCGACCCCCGCACTCACACCGGCACCCACGACGGGCGTCGCCAGCACGAACGGAACCACCACGATGAAGGCCGTCACCCAGGACCGCTACGGCGACAGCTCCGAGCTCTCGATCGCCACGGTCGACCGGCCGACGATCGCCGCCGACGAGGTCCTCGTCGAGGTCGTCGCCGCTGCCGTCGATCGCGGGACCGAGCACCTCATGACCGGCCGACCGTGGCTGATCCGCCTCGCCGGTTTCGGACTCCTCCGACCGAAGCAGCCCATCCTCGGCCTCGACGTCGCGGGAGTCGTCCGCCAGGTCGGTGCCGACGTCACCCGCTTCGCCGTCGGCGACGAGGTCGTCGGCATCGCCAGCGGTTCGTTCGCCGAGTACGCCGGTGCGAAGGAGTCGAAGCTGGCTCACAAGCCCGCCGCGATCACGTTCGAGCAGGCGGCGGCGTCGACGGTCTCGGGGATCGCCGCACTCCAGGCGCTCACCGACGTGGGTCGCGTCGAGCCGGGCCAGCGGATCCTCGTGATCGGCGCGTCCGGTGGTGTCGGAACGTTCGCCGTCCAGATCGCTCGCGCTCTCGGAGCGACCGTCGACGGTGTCGCGGGCACGGGCAACGTCGACCTCGTCCGGTCGCTCGGCGCGACCGAGGTCTTCGACCACCGCGCGATGTCGATCACCGACATCGCCGACGCCACCGTCGACTACGACCTCGTCCTCGACATCGGCGGACGCAACCCGGTCCGTCACCTCCGCCGTCTCCTCACGGCTCGGGGCACACTCGTCATCGTCGGCGGCGAGAACGGCAACCGCGTCACCGGTGGCATCGGTCGTCAGCTCCGGGCGGTCGCACTCTCGCCGTTCGTCGGCCAGCGACTGACGATGTTCGTGAGCACCGAACACCACTCCTTCATCGAGCGACTGACCGAGTTCCTCGACGCCGGGTCGGTCGTGCCCACGATCGGTGCCGAGTTTCCGCTCGGGCGTGCGATCGACGCCGTCCGCCAGATCGAGTCCGGCCGCGCCCGCGGCAAGACGGTCATCTGCGTGCGCGACGACCGCGCCGCCTGACGAGTCGATGCGACCGCCCTCGACACGACCGACGAGGTGGTGCCTCCCGGGTCTGACCCGGGAGGTCACGAATCGGGTGTCACGTTCTGGGTCTGACCCCAGGCGTGATGGTCAGTCGGCGGTGCGGCGGAGTTCGGCGAGCAGGTCGGCGTTGCGGGTTCGGTACTCGTCGACCCGCCGCAGCTTGAGGTCCTCGTAGCCACGGATCATGTCGGGCAGTCCGGCGACCTCGACCGCCAGGCGATATCGGTCGGACGAGGCGACGCCACCCCTCGTCAGCAACGACGCGACCTCGTCCATCGTGCCGAGGAACTCGCCGGGGAGCGCACGCTCCATCCGCCGCATCTCGGTCCGGCCGAACGGATCGAGACGTGTGCCGCGGAGACGCTTGCCCGCTGCCAGCGCGACGAACAGCGGCCGAGTCGACGGACCGAACGACAGCTTCGACTCGCGGCCGAGCGCCTTCAGCAGCGGCGGATGCAACCGCCACGATCCTCGCGCGCCGCGGCCGCCGACCGATTCGACCACCGTCTGGGCCTCCGGGAGCAGCATCAGTCGAGCGACCTCGTACTCGTCCTTGTACGCCATCAGCTTGTGGAGGCTCCGAGCGAACGCCTCACCCAGAGGACCCGGCTCGGTGGTCGCCGCACGGTCCCACGCGACGGCGTCGACGATCGCGTCGACGAACCCGCTGGCGTAGCTCTCGTTCTGGAAGCCGACCAGATCGGCGGTGAGCAGCTGGAAGAGCGCGAGCAGGTCGTCGTCGAGGTCGATCTGATCGATTCGTCGAGCGAGATCGCTCGGGAGGTCAGGCACCGTCACGTCGATCGGCGGCGGTGCGCTCGACGACGGGACGGCCAGACGCTCGACACCGTCGGGATCGAACGCCCATCGGCGACCCCAGTCGAAGGCAGCCAGGTTCGCCTCGACCGCGACACCGTTGAGGTCGATCGCTCGTTCGAGCGACTCGACCGACACCGGCACGTGGCCCAGCTGCACCGCGACGCCGAGCAAGAACACGTTCGACGGTGCCGCGTCGCCCACCAGCGATGCGGTCAGCGAGACGGCATCCGGGGTGTACTGCGTGTCCGGTCGCGTCGACCGAGCGAGACGGTCGAGGGCGACGTCGGTCTCGTCGGGGAGATCGGGTTGGGTGATCATCCGGCCGGTCGGCACCCGATTGGCCGACGTGACCGCGACGGTGCGACCGGGATCGGACGCGGAGATCGATCCGTCGCCCGCCGCCACGAGTGCGTCGAACCCGAGGATCAGATCGGCTTCGCCGGCGCCCACGAGATTCGACGAACCCTCACCCTGGCGGGCGAGGATCACGTCGCTGATCACCGGCCCGGCCTTCTGGCTGAGTCCGGTCTGGTCGAGCCCGCGCACCTGCCACCCGTCGAACATGGCCGCCGTCGCAACGATCTGGGCCACGGTCACCACGCCGGTTCCGCCGATCCCGGCGAGACGGATGTTGACGAGTGGGCCGTCGGCGGTCGCCACGGGATCGGGGATCGGCGCACCCGACAGGTGGTCGGCCGCTGCCGTCTCGTCGTCGGCGAATCGAGCGAGATCGACGTCGACCGTCATGAACGCCGGGCAGTCGCCCTGGACACACGAGTAGTCGAAGTTGCAGCTCGCCTGGTCGATACGGGTCTTGCGGCCGAGGGGCGTCTCGACGGGCTGGACCGACAGACAGTTGCTCACGTCGCCGCAGTCACCGCATCCCTCACAGATGCGGTGGTTGATCACCACCCGCGTGGTCGGCATCACCACCTTCCCGCGCCGACGGTCGCGCCGGAGTTCGGCCGCGCAGTACTGGTCGTGGACGAGCACCGTGACACCGGGTGTCACCTTCAGGTCCTCCTGCACGGCGATGATCTCGGTCCGATCGTGTACGCCGACGCCATCGGGGAGATCGACACCGCGATAGCGAGCCGTGTCCTCGGTGGTGATCGCGACCTTCGCCACCCCGTGCCCGAGCAGGATCCGCGCGAGGTCGGGGACCGTGACCGGCGAGGTCGAGTCCTGGCCCCCGGTCATGGCGACCGTGCCGTTGTAGAGGATCTTGAACGTGACGTTCTTCCCCGCGCCGACGCAGTACTGGAGCGCGAGTTGTGCCGAGTGGAAGAACGTGCCGTCGCCGTAGTTCTGGAAGATGTGGTCGGAGTCGACGAACGGCTCCATGCCGATCCACTGCGCTCCCTCGTTCCCCATCGCCGTGATGCCGATCGACTCGCCGACGCGGTCCTCGTCCATCAGCAGCGTCATCCCGTGACATCCGGTGCCGGCGCCGACGAGTGCTCCCTCGGGCGTCTTCGTCCCCCAGTTGTGCGGGCATCCCGAGCAGAAGAACGGCGTGCGGTTGACCGTGAGCGGGATCAACGATCTCTCGCGAGCCGGTGCGGGAGGCGGCGTGAGTCGGTCGGCGATCCGCGTCGACAGTCGCTCGCGGAGCCCGCCGACGATCGCGTCGGCGTCGAGCATGCCCCATGCCCGCATGAGGACGCGGCCGTCCTCGTGGGTCTTGCCGAGCACGGTCGGCTGGTGGCCGCGGCCGTACAGCGCGTCCTTGATGAGCCACTCGAGGGTCGGGTTCTTCTCCTCGACCACGACGATCTCGTCGAGATCGCGAGCGAAATGGCGGACCAGCTCGGGGTTGAACGGAACCGGCATCCGCAGATGGAGCAGTCGGATCCCGGCCGCGGCGATGGCGTCGTCATCGGGCAGACCGAGACGCCGCAGCGCGTCGCGGAGCTCGTGATACGTGAACCCGGTGGCGACGAGCCCGATCCAGGCGTCGGCCGGATCGACCGTCACGCGGTTCAGCCGGTTCTGGATCGCGTACTCGAGAGCGAGTGGCATCCGGATCTCCCGGAAGTCGCGTTCGGTCTCGAGCATTCGCGACGCACCGAGGAACATCGCCGACGGACGGTTCCGCCACGTCGTTCCGCCGACCTCGACGGTGGGGATCACCGGGTCGTCGTCGAGAACCGGGAGGTGGACCGTGCCCGAGCCGTCGGCGACCGGAGTGACGATCTTCATCGACGACCACAGGCCGGTCGCCCGCGAGACCGCCACCGCGTGGAGGCCGAGTTCGAGGCATTCCGCCATGGTCCCCGGATAGAGGATCGGCATGTGGAGGTCGACGAGCGTCGCATCGGACGACGACGGCATCGTCGACGACTTGCACGCCGGGTCATCTCCGACCAGAGCCACCGCGCCGCTCTCGGGTGCCGTCCCCGCGAACACCGCGTGGCGCAGCGCGTCGCCCGCCCGGTCGAGCCCGGGCGCCTTTCCGTACCAGAAGCCGACGACGCCGTCGTAGCGAGAGTCAGGCCGGCTGGCGGCGAGCTGCGAACCCATCACCGAGGTGGCACCGAGTTCCTCGTTGACCGCCGGCTCGTGGACGATCGGGAGGTCGGGCACGATCTTCGTCGCTCGGGCGACCTCGAGATCGAAGCCTCCGAGCGGGGATCCGGGGTAGCCCGAGAGGAAGGCCGCCGTGTTCCGTCCGGTGCGTCGATCTCGGCGGAGTTGTTCGATCGGCAGGCGGGCGAGGGCCTGGATCCCGGTGATGAAGACCTCCCCCTCGTCGCGTCGATACCGGTCGGCGAGGCCGTAGGCGGCGAGCGCATCGGTCGGTACGCCGTCCGGTCCGTGGAGTCCGGTGTCGCTCATGACGCGACCGTAGGCGCGATTCCGAGGGGGCCGGGTCGGGCGATCCGGGCCCGAAGCGTCGCGCAGCGGGTCAGTGGCCGGGTCGCCGGCGGCGCTGGTCGAGCAACGCCAGCAGCTTCGTGGTGGTCGACCAGTTGCGGATCGTCATCCGCTGGTACTCGGGTGTGCCGACGAGCCGGCTGAACCGACTCTGCGACGCTCGCTCGGCGACGCGCTCGAAGTACAGCACACCGTTTCCGGGCCACGCTCGGTCGACGCCGTCGCGGAGCGACACCGTCCGCATGGCCGTGGCCGAGGTCAGCGGCGCCTTGAGGAAGACGACGTCGGAGAGGTGGGTCTCCCGATCGGCTCCGAAACCATCAGGTGCCGACCCGACGACGTTGGTGAGTTGGCGGTGCGAGCGCACCACGACCACCACGGGGCGGTCGAGTGTCGTCGCCACGACCGATTCGATCGCCTCCTCCAGCTCGACCCGCGGCCGGTCGGTCTCGAACAGCACGTTCCCCGACTGGATGTAGGTCTCGACCGCCTCGTACCCGGCGCGCTCGAACTCGACGCGCAGGTCGGCCATCGAGATCAGGTTCTTGCCTCCGACATTGATCCCTCGGAGGAAGGCCACGTACCGGCCGGTCACGACGCCGACCGTACCGTCGACCGGGAACCCGACCGGCTCGACGACCGTCCAACACGACATGAACACACATCGGCTCTTCCTCCCGGCCACGCTCTCGCTCGCACTCGTGCTCGCAGCGTGTGGATCCGACGCCGACACCGGTGCGGACGGCGGCGCGAACGCATCCGACGATCCCGGTGCCACGCTGGCACCGTTGCCGAGCATCGACGATCCGTCGGGCGGCTGGGTGATGGTGAGCGGGCCGAGCGATCCGATCCCGGGGTGGGACGTCACCATGGAGATCGACGGCGACCGGATCTCCGGCACCGCCGCCTGCAACGGGTACGGAGGCACGGTCGAGATCGGCGACGGCACCATCGCGGTGACCGAGCTGAGCTGGACCGAGATGGGGTGCGAGACCGAGATCCAACAGCTCGAACAGGACTTCCTGGCGTCGCTCTCGTCCGCCGCGGCGTTCTCGGTCGCGGACGATCAGCTGGAACTCGACACGCCGCAGGGCGTGTGGGCCTTCGACCGCCTCGAACCGGTTCCGACCGCGGAACTCGTGGGAACCACGTGGGTGCTCGACGGCTACCTCGACGGCGACTCCGTCTCGAACGAGATCGGGATGGATGCGGCGTTCCTCGAGCTCTCCGAGGACGGAACGTTCGTCGGCGCCACGAACTGTCGCTCGCTGTCGGGAAGCTGGACCGAGACCGGGAGCGAGATCGTGTTCACCGACTTCGCTGCGGATGGTGAGTGCCCCGACGCCGTCGCGTCCGATCTCGACAACCGCATCATCACGGTCCTCGGCGACGGCTTCCGAGTCGAGGTCGACGGTGCGCTCCTCACCGCGACGTCGCAGGGCGACGAGGGACTGACGTTCCGGGCCGCCGGCTGACCCCGCACGACGCACGGCGTGCGACGGCTGATCCCGCATCGCGTACGGTGCGGTCGCGGCCGGCCCGACGGGCTGGTCGGTCGCTGACCTACCGTCGGGGCGATGGACCGGGTCGAGATCGAGATCAAGCTGAACCGCGATCGGGCGTGGCTGCTCGAACGGCTCGGAGAGATGTCACCGGAGGAGCTGACTGCGCCGCGCACCTTCAGCGAACACGATCCCGACAGTCGATGGTCGTTCGCCGATCACTTCGTCCATACGACGCTCATCGAGAAGAACTGGAACGAGATGTTCCGACGGCACGTGTCGGGCGGGCGCGGTCTCGAACGCCGGGTCCGGGACGACGGCTCGCCGCAGTCGATGGAGGAGATCATGGCGTCGATCCACTCGTGGACCGAGGAATGGAAGGTCGAGCACGACGGCACGCCGTTTTCCGAACTCGTGCGGATCGGTCAGGAGGCCCGCGCCGAGACGCTCGCTCTGCTCGCCGAGCTCTCCGACGAGGACCTCGCCTCGACCATCCCGGGCGCACCCTGGGCCGACGGCACGGTCGGCGGGATCATGGCCGCCAACGCCGACCACGGTCGGATGCACTACGCCTGGGCGAAGGAGGACCCGGTGGGAGCGTCGAACGACGCCGACTGACTCAGGCTGGTCGGGGGATGATCTGGCTGGGTGGGTGATGTGGAGCCAGCGTCGGTCGAGGGTGTCACCGAGCGGCGGCCTCGTGGCGACCTCGGGCTCGACATACGCTTCCGACATGCCGGTTCCACAGCGAGTGAGCATCGTGACGCTCGGTGCACGGGACCTCGCCTCACTGCGTTCCTTCTACGGCCGGTGGGGATGGACCGAGACCGACGAGGCCGGCGAGATGTGGACGGCGTTCGACGTCGGCGGCTGGTTGCTCTCGCTCTTCCCTCTCGACCTGCTCGGTGACGAGGCCGCGCCCGGCGCACCCGTCCCCGCCGCGGGATGGAACGGCGTGACCTTCGCGATCAACGTCTCGGCCGAGGACGAACTCCGTTCGGTGTTCGACGCGGCCGTCGCCGCCGGCGCGACGATCGTCGCACCGATCACTCGTCGGGAATGGGGCGGCACCAGCGGCTACGTCGCCGACCCCGAGGGCAACCGCTGGGAACTCGCCGTCGGCAGCGGATCGGACTGACCGTCGGGCCTACGCCCGCCCGACCGTCACCGGTGTGGCCGTGAGTTCCTCGTCGGGCGGCGTGAACCGAGTGAGGTCGATGCCGGCGACGGCGGCCTGATACTCCGCGAGCGTCGGGAAGCGGCCCAGGACCGCAGCCAGCACCACCACCGGCGTCGACGCCAGCAGCGACTCGCCACGCTTCGCGTCGGAGTCCTTCACCACCCGTCCCTGGAAGAGCCGGGTGGACGTGGCCAGCACGGTGTCGCCCGGCTCGGCCTTCTCCTGGTTGCCCATACAGAGATTGCAGCCCGGACGCTCGAGGTAGAGGATGTTGTCGTACTTGGTCCGAGCGGCGTTCTTCGGGTTGTCGTCGTCGAACAGGAACCCGGCGTATCGCGACAGGACCTCCCAGTCCCCCTCGGCCTCGAGTTCATCGACGATGTTGTAGGTCGGGGGAGCGACGACCAGCGGCGCCTGGAAGTCGACCGCGCCGTGGATCTCCTCGAGGTTCTGCAGCATCTGGGCGAGGATCTTCATGTCCTGCTTGTGGACCATGCACGAGCCGACGAACGCGAGGTCGACCGGCTTCGTGCCCCCGTAGTACGACAGCTCGCGGATCGTGTCGTGGGTGTACCGCTTCGAGACGTCGTCGTTGTTCACGTCGGGGTCGGCGATCATCGGCTCGTCGATCAGGTCGAGATCGACGGTGAACTCCGCGTGGTACTCGGCGTCGGCATCGGGCGCGAGGGGCGGTTTCTCGCCCGAGCGGACCTCGGCCATGCGCGTCTCCGCCTGGTCGACCAGACCCTGCAGAACGCCCTGCTCGTTGTCCATCCCCTTCTCGATCATGATCCGGATCCGGTCGCGGGCGATCTCGAGCGACTCGACGAGCGTCTCGCTGTCGGAGATGCAGATGGACGCTTTGGCTTTCATCTCGGCGGTCCAGTCGGTGAAGGTGAAGGCCTGGTCGGCGGCGAGGGTGCCGATGTGGACCTCGATCACCCGCCCCTGGAACACGTTCTCGCCGTCGAACTCCTTGAGCATCTGGGCCTGCGTGGCGTGGACCACGTCGCGGAAGTCCATGTGCGGCGCCATCTTCCCGGTGAACGTGACCTTGACCGACTCGGGGATCGGCATCGATGCTTCGCCCGTGGCCAACGCGAGTGCGACGGTCCCCGAGTCGGCACCGAACGCGACGCCCTTCGACATCCTCGTGTGGGAGTCACCGCCGATGATGATGGCCCAGTCGTCGACGGTCAGGTCGTTGAGGACCTTGTGGATCACGTCGGTCATCGGCGCGTACCCGTGCTCGGGATCGCGAGCGGTGATGAGGCCGAACTCGTTCATGAACCGCATGAGCTTCGGGATGTTCGCCTGCGACTTGGAGTCCCACACCGACGCCGTGTGACAGCCCGACTGGTACCCGCCGTCGACGATCGGTGAGATGACTGACGCCGCCATCATCTCGAGTTCCTGCGCTGTCATGGGGCCCGTCGTGTCCTGCGAGCCGACGATGTTGACCTCGACGCGGGTGTACGACCCGGCGTGGAGCGTGGCACCCGACGTCCCGACGGCGTTGCGGTTGAAGATCTTCTCGACCGCGGTGAGGCCCTGGCCCGCGTGGGAGACCTCCTCGGACGGCGCGTACACCACGGGCGGCTCGACACCCAGCGTGGCGGCGGCGAAGGTCTGGAGCTTCTTGCCGAAGACGACGGCGTAGGAGCCGCCGGCCTTCATGAACTCGACCTTCTGCGGGGTGAAGGCCGACGAGATGTCCATGACCTCGGTGCCGTCGGCGTCGTGGAGGGTCTTCGTCCGAGTGTTGATCGTGAACACGGTTCCGGTGTCGATCGAGTACGTCTGCCGGAGGACCGCCTCGCCCTCGTCGTCGACGACCAGTTCGCCGTCGGCGTCGAACTGCGTGATCCAGTTCTTGAGATCGAGACCGATGCCGCCGGTGACGCCGACGGTGGTGAGGAAGATCGGCGAGATGCCGTTGGTGCCGGCGACGATCGGAGCGATGTTGATGAACGGGACGAACGGGCTGGCCGGCTCGCCGATCCACAGCGCCACGTTGTTGACCCCCGACATTCGCGAGGAACCCACGCCCATCGTGCCCTTCTCGGCGACGAGCATGACCCGCTTGTCGGGGTGTTGGGTCTGGAGGTCGAGCAGCGCCTGCTGCTTCTCGGCGTCGTGCTCGAACATGCTCGTGCCGTGCAGTTCGCGGTCGGCGCGGGAGTGTGCGTCGGCGCCGGGTGAGAGGAGGTCGGTGGAGATGTCACCGACGCCGGCCACGAACGTGACGACCTCGATCTCCTCGTCG
>JBCDAK010000002.1:0-68751 GCA_039185545.1 Actinomycetota bacterium | reverse complement strand
GGCTCGTACAGCGCGGCGACCGCCTCGGGATCCTCGCGGACGAGTTCGTTGTGGATCCGCACGGCGTTGGCGACCAGAGATCGCCCGCCGCTCCGCCCGTTCTCGAGGCACATCAGGCCGACGAGATCGGCCCCGTCGCAGTGGAACGGGAGCGCGATTCCACCGAGTTCGTTGCCTCGCGACGTCGGGTCGTCGGGCGCCTTGCCCTGGTCGGTGACGTCGCCCAGCACGTGGCCCTTCGCGTTCTGCGCCCATGGCGTCCCGAGGTGGAGTCCGATGCCCCAGTACAGGATCTCCATCTCGCGCTGGCTGTACCGCTCGTGCTCGATGCCGCGGAGGCGGACCACACCGCGTCCATCGATGAGCTCTCGCTCTACGTCGGCGAGTCGGTCGGCGAGCGACCCCAGCAGAAAGTGATCGATCCCGAGGTCGAGCACGTCGTCGGAGACCGAGAGTGCGTGGCGGAGTGCCACGTCGAGCTGCTGGAGCTCGTCGTCGGTGAACGTCTCGGTGTAGGACGACTCGTCGGCGAGGTCGGCGGCCGTCCACTCGCACCGTTCCTCGAGCGTCCTCGGCTGCTGGCTCATGTCGACCATGCTGTCCGATGTGGAGCAGTTGATCGAGATCGACCCGTGGCGGATCGTCCAGAGCGGCTTCCGAGCGGACCGCCAGCGGGTGTACGAGAGCCTCTTCAGTCTCGGCAACGGCCACTTCGGCGGACGTGGGAATCACGAGGAGACCTATTCGGGTGACTCGCTGCAAGGGAACTACCTCGCCGGTGTCTTCTACCCCGATCCGACACGCGTCGGCTGGTGGAAGAACGGCTACCCCGACTACTTCGCCAAGGTGCTGAACGCAGCGGACTGGACGCCGATCCACATCTCGGTCGACGGCATCCCGCTCGACCTCGCGACCGCCGAGATCCACGAGTTCCGACGCGTCGTCGACATGCGCACCGCGGAGTTGACCCGCACGTTCCGGGCGACGGTGCCGGACGGCGCCACCGTCGAGGTCGAGGCGGTGCGGTTCGTCAGCTTGGTGCGCCGTCACGTCGGGGCGATCCGGTACCGGATCACGCCCGTCGACGCCGACGCCTCGTTGACCGTCTCCGTTCAGGTCGACGGCGACGTCGTGAACGAGGACTCGAACTACGACGAGGGGTTCTGGGACGAGGTCTCCACGTCGGCGTCAGACGGCCGCGGTGTCGTCGTGTCGCGGACGAAGGCGACGACGTGGGAGGTGGAGTTCAACGCGGCCACGGCGATGACCTTCGACGTGCGTCGGGACGGTGAGGCGCTCGACCTCGCCGACCTCGGCGTCCGCCACGAACGACGAGAACGATTCGTCGAGGCGATCGTCGAGGTGGCCGCCGACCGCGGTCAGAGCGTCGAGGTCACGAAGTTCGCCGCCAACGTCACCTCCCGCGACGCTCCGGCTCAGCAGCTCGAGACCCGGTGCCACGACGAACTCGACGCCGCGGTGGCGGCCGGCTTCGATCAGCTCCGCACCGAACATCGCGACGCCTGGGCGCGCAAGTGGGAGACCAGCGACGTCGTCATCGAGGGCGACCCCGCCGCCCAGCAGGGGATCCGGTTCAACATCTTCCAGCTCAACTCGACGTTCACGGGCGACGATCCCGACCTGAACATCGGACCGAAGGGGTTCACCGGGGAGAAGTACGGCGGCGTCACCTACTGGGACACCGAGGCGTTCTGCCTGCCCTTCTACCTCGCCACCAGCGACCAGGAGGTCAGCAAGAACCTGCTGCGCTACCGCCATCGCCAGCTCGACGCGGCGATCGCCAACGCCGCCAAGCTCGGCTTCTCCGGTGGCGCGGCGCTGTTCCCGATGGTCACGGTCAACGGCCACGAGTGCCACAACGAGTGGGAGATCACCTTCGAGGAGATCCATCGCAACGGTGCGATCGCGTTCGCGATCTTCAACTACCTCCGCCACACCGGAGACGAGGCGTACCTGCTCGAGGGCGGACTCGACGTGCTCGTCGCGATCTCACGATTCTGGGTGCAGCGCGTCTCGTGGTCGGACCCGAAGCAGGCCTGGGTGATGCTGGGCGTGACCGGCCCCAACGAGTACGAGAACAACGTCGACAACAACTGGTACACGAGCCTGATGGCGCGGTGGACCCTCCGGTACACGGCCGACGCCATCGACCGGGCCCGACAGCTCGCGCCCGACGACGCGTCCGCGATCCTCGACCGGCTCGAGGTCGACGAGACCGCCGAGCGCGAGCGGTGGAGTGACGTCGCCGAACGTCTCCATCTCCCCGAGGACCCTGAGCGCGGGGTGTTCCTGCAGCAGAGCAACTACCTCGAGAAGGAGTTGCTGACCGTCGACGACCTCGACCCGTCCGATCGACCCCTCAATCAGAACTGGTCGTGGGATCGGATCCTCCGGTCGTGCTTCATCAAGCAGGCCGACGTCCTCCAGGGTCTGTGGGTCTTCGAGGACCGATACGAGCTCGCCACGATCGAGCGGAACTTCGACTTCTACGAGCCCCGCACCGTGCACGAGTCGTCGCTGTCGCCGTCGGTGCACGCCGTGCTGGCGGTGCGGCTCGGGCGACTGCAGAAGGCGCACGAGATGATGCTGCGGACCGCTCGTCTCGATCTCGACAACGTCAACAACGACACCGACGACGGGTGCCACACCACGAGCATGGCCGGGACCTGGATCGCCACGGTCCTCGGCTTCGGCGGCATGCGGGTGATCGACGGAGCGCTCCACCTCGACCCGACCCTCGCCCCCGGATGGACCGAGCTGCGATTCCAGATCCGGTTCCGTGGGGCGTGGCTCTCGGTGTCGGCCACGGCCTCCGCCGTGGCGATCGAGAACCACTCGGGCGACCCCGCTGAGGTTCGCGTGGCCGGGGCGGTCCACCAGATCGCCGCCGGGAGCTCGGTCGTCGTCGATCGCTGACCGGCGAGGCGACCGACGCGTCGGCGGTCTCAGTCGGCCGACGTGAAACGCAGTTTCAAGCGGAGCGTGCCGAGCATGATGCCGGGCTGGTGCAACCAGTCGTTGCCCTCGTCGTACTCCAGTGACCCGAGGCGGTCGAGAAGCACGTCCCAGGCGGTCTGCTGCTCGACCCGCGACAGGGTCGCACCGGGGCACACGCGGGGCCCGGTCGAGAACGTCACGTGACGGGTGATGCGGTCGCGGTCGAGGTCGAGTTCGAACGGCTCGTCCCAGGCCTCGGGATCGACGTTCGCCGCCGCCCACCGGAGATGGAGGAGCGAACCCGCCGGTACCTCGACGCCCTGGAACACCTCGTCACGGGTCGTGGTGCGTGTCGACAGGCCCTGCGTCGGCGACCGCAGTCGCATGCCCTCCTCGGTGAAGTTGCGGATCCTCGATCGGTCGGCCTGAAGCGTGTCGAACAGGCCCGGCGTCTCGCAGACGAGCTGGGCCTGCTCCGCCAGCGCGTACTGCGTGGTCTCGAGGCCGCCGATGACCATCGCGTGCACGATGCCGGCGATCTCGAGATCGGTGAGCTTGCGGTCGAGCGCCTCGTAGTGCGCGTCGCACAGGAAGCTGACCATGTCGTCCTGCGGGTCGGCGCGCTTCGCGGTGACGTGTTGCTGGATGTACTCCTGGAACCCGTCGAGCCGGGCGAGCATGTCGGTGGTCTGCACGGGTTCGAGCGTGTGTCGGAGACCGTCGCCGTACACGAACGGAGTCACCACCGCCTCGCCCCACTCCTCGAGCTGTGGGATGTCGTCCTCGGGGAATCCGAGCACGGCCGCGAGCACGCGCTGGGGGAGAGGGCGAGCGAACTGACTCACGAAGTCGACGTGACCGTCACCGATCCAGTCGTCGATGAGCTCGTTCGCCTTCCGTTCGATCATCTCGCGGTGACGGAGCGCACCCGGTCCCACCCAGGGATCGGTGAGCTCCCGCCGGTGGTGGAAGTACAGCTCCTGGGTCGGTCGCAGCGACACCATCGCTGCCGTCATGAGGTTCCTCGTCCGGGCGTAGGCCTGCTCGGCGTCGAGACCCTCCTCGGCGAGCCCCGACACGTTGCTCTGCGACCCGACTCGGAACCTGACCGGGTCCTTCACGACGGTCACGATGTCCTCGTGGCGGGTGAGGACGAACGCGTCCGATCCCGGGGCGTGGCCGCCGTCCTCGATCCGGTACACCGGAGCGTCGCGGTGGAGGATCGGGTACGCGTCGTACCAGTGCTCCTGGGCGCCGTCGCCGAAGAGATCGACGTCGTCGAGTGTGACCGGGCATCTCATCGCACCGCTCAGTCTGTTGCGCCGACAGCGACCGAGACGATCCGGAACGTGGGATCGTGGGGTGTGTCCGAGAACCGGTCGACTGCACGCCGCAGGTTCGGCCGACCGTTCCGCGTCGTCTGGCTCGGTCAGCTCGTCTCGCAGCTCGGCTCCGGGGTGTCGGGTTTCGGCGTGGCGGTCTGGGTCTTCGACGAGACGGGCAGCTTCGTGTGGCTCGGGGTGCTGATCGCGACGATCAGCGCCGCCGGCGTCGCGGCGGCTCCGTTCAGCGGTCTCGTCGACCGCTTCGACCGGAGGAGCGTGATGCTCTGCGCCGACGGGGTGGCGGCCACGACGACGCTCGTGGCGCTGCTGGTGTGGTGGCTCGTCGGGCTCGAGCCGTGGCAACTCGCGATCGCGAGCGTCATCGGAGCGTTCGCCGCCTCGTTCCAGGGCGCGGCATACGGCGCTGCGGTGCCCGACCTCGTCGAGCCGGATCTCATCGATCGGGCGAACGGACTGATCCAACTCGGCCCGGCGGCGTCGATGGTGCTCGGACCCGCCGGAGCGAGCCTCCTCTTCGCTGGTGCCGGGATCGGCGCGGTCCTCGCCGTCGACCTGGTCTCGTTCCTCGTGGCGGTCGCCACGCTCGTGTCGGTCCGGTTCCGGTCACGACCGATCGCGGCCGATGACGACGACCGG
Organism: Actinomycetota bacterium; assembly: GCA_039185545.1. Lineage (GTDB taxonomy): Bacteria > Actinomycetota > Acidimicrobiia > Acidimicrobiales > Ilumatobacteraceae > Ilumatobacter_A. Next base: position 63,811 of record JBCDAK010000002.1, on the reverse strand, counting down.
TCGATCGCCACCGCGGCGCGATGGGTGATGCGGGAGGGTCGACCGTTCGCCTGGCTGATCGGGTTCGCCGCCGTCGCCAACCTGGTGCTCGGTGTCTTCAGCGTGGTCGTCCTGGGCCTCGCAGCCGACCTGGGCGGAGCCGCCCGCGCCGGGTGGCCGGCCACGGCCGGCGGAGCCACGATGGTCGCGGCGACCCTCGTCATCGGACGGCGCGGTCTCCCCGCTCGTCGCGTCCGCGCCCTCGCCATGGGGTCGATGTGGTTCGGCGCGTTCGTCGCAGCTGCTGGGCTCAGGTCGTCGTTCGTGCTGCTGCTGGTCGGCATCGCTCTTGCGTTCGCCGCGGTGCCGGTCGTCCAGACCGCGATGAACACGCTCTTCAACGAGGGCGTTCCGCGAGCGATGCAGGGTCGCGTCATCGGCCTCCGGGGGGCGGTGGGGGCGGGGACGGGCCCGCTCGGATCACTGATCGCGGGTCCGATCGCCGTCTGGTCGGCCACCGGCGCCTTGCTCGTCACGGGCGGTGTGTTGATCGTGCTCGGCGCTGCGATGGTCGGCTCACAGACCCTCGCAGCGCTCGATGCCGGAACGACCCCGGAGCCGACCGCGCCATGAGTGGCGAACGTCCCGGCGGACCCCGAGCAGCCTCCACCGTTGGGTCCACCGGTCCGAGTACGGTACGAACCTGTGTTCGCCAACGGGATCGCCAACGCGGCGCGGGCCTCGACGACCTCGGGCCGTCGGCGGGTTCTCGGCATCGACCCGGGGCTCACCCGCTGTGGCTACGCCGTCGTCGACGGGACCGGGCCGAGTGCCGTGACCGCAGTGTCGATGGGAGTCATCCGCACGCCGGCGAGCCACCCCCTGCCGGCCCGGCTCGGTGAACTACGTCGGGAGTTCACGTCGCTCATCGCCGAGTTCGAGCCCGACGTCGTGGCGGTCGAGCAGGTGTTCTTCCAGGTCAATGTCCGTACCGCCATGAGCGTGGGACAGGCGAGCGGGCTCGCGCTCGCCGAGGCGGCCATCGCCGGGTGTGAGGTCGTTCAGTACACGCCCAACCAGGTGAAGGACGCCGTGGCGGGCTGGGGCGGAGCCGACAAGGCGCAGATCCAGAAGATGGTGCAGGTCCGGCTCGGGTTGAGCGTCGCGCCGAAGCAGGCCGATGCCGCCGACGCCGCTGCGCTCGCTCTGACACACCTCGCGGTGTCGCCGATCGCGCGGCGAGCCGACGATCTGCGCACCGGGACGAGGGTCGGTCGATGATCGGGTCACTGCGGGGCGAGGTCATCGACCGCGATCTCGACGGCACGGCGCTGGTCGAGGTCGGGGGCGTCGGCTACGTCGTGCACGTCACCGAGCGCACGCTCGCCGAACTCGAACCCGGATCCGCGGTGTTCCTCCACACCCACCACCACGTCACCGATTCGGCCGAGTCGCTGTTCGGGTTCCTCGCCAAGGAGGAGCGACTCACGTTCCAGAGCCTCATCCGCGCCAACGGGGTCGGACCCACGCTCGCCATGGCGGTGCTCGCCACGCACCCGCCGACCGCTCTCGTCGACATCGTCGCCGGGAACGACGTCGGCGCACTCACGCTGGTGCCGGGGGTCGGAAAGAAGACCGCCGAGCGCTTGCTGGTCGAGTTGCGCGACCGGTTGTCCCTGCCGCTGCTCGACGACGCGTCGGCGGGCCCGGCCGGCGGCGGTGCCGGCTCGGCCGTGGGTGAGGTGCGCGAGGCGCTGGTCGGCCTCGGCTACGGCACCGAGGAGATCCGCGACGTGCTGCGCGAGCTGCCCGGTGATCTCGATTCGTCGACGCTGCTCCGCGATGCCCTGAAGTCGTTGGGAGCACGTCGTGCGTGACGAGTTCCTCGACCCCAACGTCCGCGACATCCGCGACGAATCGCCGACCGATCGGGCGGGATCCGATGCCGAGTCCGACATCGAGGCGGGGCTCCGTCCCCGGGCGCTCGACGAGTTCGTCGGACAGCGCGAACTGAAAGAGCACCTCGAGATCGTCCTCGAGGCGGCGCGCAAGCGGGAGCAGTCGGTCGACCACCTGCTGTTCGCCGGTCCTCCCGGGCTCGGCAAGACGACGCTCGCCGGCATCGTCGCCGCCGAGATGGGGGTCCAGCTCCACGTCACCTCGGGCCCGGCGCTCGAGCGGGCGGGCGACCTGGCCGCCATCCTCACCAAACTCGAAGACGGCGACGTGCTGTTCATCGACGAGATCCATCGGCTGTCGCGAGCGGTCGAGGAGATCCTCTACCCGGCCATGGAGGACTTCCAGCTCGACATCGTCGTCGGCAAGGGACCGGCCGCGTCGAGCATCCGGTTGACCATGCCGCCGTTCACGCTCGTGGGCGCCACGACGCGCACCGGCATGATCACCGGACCGCTGCGCGACCGGTTCGGGCTCGTCGCCCGGCTCGACTACTACGACGACGACGAGCTCCGGCAGATCGTCGAGAGGGCCGCCGGGATTCTCGACGTCGAGATCGACGAGGACGGTGCTGCCCAGATCGCACGCCGGTCCCGCGGTACACCACGCATCGCGAACCGGCTCCTGCGACGGGTCCGCGACTTCGCCGAGGTACGAGCCGACGGTGCGATCACGTCCGAGGTCGCCGCCGACGGACTCGCCGTGTTCGGCGTCGACGACCGGGGCCTCGACAAGGTCGACCGAGCGATCCTGTCCAACCTGTGTGGCCAGTTCGGCGGCGGGCCCGTCGGGCTCTCCACGCTCGCGATCAGCATCGGTGAGCAGTCCGAGACCGTCGAAGACGTGTACGAACCGTTCCTGATCACGCAGGGCATGATCGCCCGCACACCGCGGGGACGGATCGCGCTCGCCGGGGCCTACCGGCACCTCGGGATGGCGGTCCCGGGCACCGTCGCCGGAGCGACGGGATCGCCGAGTCTGTTCGACGAGTGAGCCGCCGGGTCACGGTGCAGCTCAGCGACTTCCGGTACGAGCTCCCCGACGAGAGGATCGCCCAGACCCCCGTCGAGCCGCGCGACGCCGCCCGGCTCCTCGTCGACCGAGGTGACGACGTCGAGCACCGGCGGGTCCGTGAGCTCGACGAGATCCTCCGACCGGGCGACGTGCTGGTCGTCAACGAGACACGAGTCCTGCCGGCCCGGCTCCGGCTCCGGCGCCACAGCGGGGGAGCGGTCGAGGTCCTTCTCCTCGATGCGCTCGACGGTGAGCGGCGTCGCTGGGAGGCCCTGGTCCGGCCCGGTGGCAAGGTACGTGTGGGCGAGGAGCTGCTCGCCGGGGATCGCGTCGTCGCAGAGATGGGCGAGCGCACGGTCGCGGGCGACACGTTCGAGGTCGTGCTCGTCGCGCCGGTCGGCGATGACGTCGCCACCGTTCTCGACGAGGTCGGCGAGATGCCGCTCCCGCCGTACATTCACGAGCGGCTCACCGACACCGAGCGGTACCAGACCGTGTACGCCGCCGTCCCCGGGTCGTCCGCAGCTCCCACCGCGGGCCTCCACTTCACCGACGACCTGCTCGGACGCCTCGGCGCACGAGGCGTCGAACGGCATGCCGTCGAACTCGTCGTCGGTCTCGACACGTTCCAGCCGATCTCCACCGACGACCCGCTCGATCACCCGATGCACACCGAGCGCTATCGGGTGCCCGACTCCACCTGGCAGGCCTGCCAGCGGGCCCGGGACGACGGGCGTCGAGTGGTGGCGGTGGGCACCACGGCGGTCCGGGCGTTGGAGTCGGCGGCTCGACACGGTGTGCTGGAAGGCCGGACCGACCTGTTCATCCACCGCGGATTCGACTGGCGGGTCGTCGACGCGATGATGACCAACTTCCACCTCTCCGGCACGACACTGCTGATGATGATCGACGCGTTCGTCGGCCCACGCTGGCGCGAGCTGTACGAGATCGCGCTCGACCATGGCGACGGCGACGACGGCTACCGCTTCTTGAGTTTCGGCGACGCGATGTTGCTCGAACGGGCGACCTCGGGGAGTGTGGTCTGATGCGTCCGGTCGAGAGTCGGGTCGACGCGGTCGATGGGTTCGCCCGGGCCACCACCGCCACCACGGCCGGCGGCTCGTACACCACGCCGCTGTTCATGCCGGTCGGGACCCGCGGCGCCATCAAGTACCTGAGCGCTGCCGACTACGACCGAATCGGTGCTCAGATCGTGCTCGGCAACACGTATCACCTGATGCTCCGGCCGGGCGCCGACCTCGTGGAGAAGTTCGGTGGCCTCGCCTCGTTCGCCGGCTGGGACGGGCTCACGCTCACCGATTCGGGCGGCTTCCAGGTGTTCTCGCTCGATCCGAAGGTCGATGACGACGGCGTCACGTTCAAGAGCACCTACGACGGGTCGTCGGTCCGATTCACGCCCGAGGACGCGGTGCGGGTGCAGCAGCAGCTCGGTGGCGACATCCAGATGGTGCTCGACCAGTGTCCGCCCCTCCCGAGTCCACCCGATGTGGTGCGGACCGCCCTCGAACGCAGCGCGGCCTGGGCCGCTCGGGCGAAAGCAGCGCACACACGCCCCGACCAGGCGCTGTTCGGCATCGTGCAGGGCGGGATCGCAGAGTCGATGCGGGCCGAGAGCGCGAAGCGCACGGTGGAGATCGGCTTCGACGGCTACGGAATCGGAGGCCTGTCGGTCGGCGAGACCCGCGCCGAGATGCTGCCCGCGCTCGCCGCTGCGATCGAACACCTGCCCGCCGATCGGCCTCGGTACCTCATGGGTGTCGGCGATCCGGCGTCGCTCGTCGAAGCGGTGGCCCTCGGGGTCGATCAGTTCGACTGCGTCATGCAGACCCGGCTCGGCCGTCACGGCACCGCCCTCACGTCGACGGGCCGATTCCAGGCCAAGGCGGCCCGGAACGCCGAACTCGACGAGCCGCTCGACCCGGAATGTCCGTGTGAGGTGTGTGCCCGGCACAGTCGCGGGTACCTCCGCCATCTCCTCCAGGTGGGCGAGCCGACTGCGTCGCGATTGCTCTCGATCCACAACGTCGCCTGGACGATCGACCTGATGAACCGGATGCGTGCGGCGATCGTCGACGGAACGTTCGACGCGCTGAGGGCCCAGGTGCTCTCGGTGTGGGGCGACTGACCGATAGCCTCGTACACCGCCATGAACACGTCCGTCGCCTCCGTCCTGGCCAGCGCCGAATCGAGCTCGGGGGGCAGCGCCTTCTCGCTGATCCTGCTCCTCGCCATCCCGTTCGCCATGTACTTCTTCATGATCCGGCCGCAGCGTCGGCGCGCCCGGGAGCAGCAGCAGCTCCAGGCGGCGCTCGGCGTCGGCGACGAGGTCGTGACCACCTCGGGCATCTACGGAACCGTCACCGGTGAAGACGGTCCCACGCGCTTCTGGGTCGAGATCGACGACGACGTGCAGATCCGGATCGCTCGCGCGGCCATCCAGGGCCGCGTGAACGAGCCCGAGGCCGATGACAGCGACGACGACGCCGACGACGACGCCGACGACGAGGCCGACGCGTCCACCTCGGCCGACCGACCGTCGGCGGCTCCATGACACGACGACTCTGGGTCTCCCTGATCCTCACCGTGCTCGCCGTCGGCGGCGCGCTCGGGGCCAACCTGTTCACGGGCAACACGCCCATCCTCGGCATCGATCTGGCCGGCGGCGTCTCGGTGATCCTGGCCCCGACCGAGGAGGCCGGCGAGGACGACCTCGTGATCATCCGCGATCTCGTGCGCGACGAACTCGAGCAGCGCGGTATCGCGGAGCCCGACGTCCGCGTCCAGGGCGCGACGATCGTCGTCGACCTTCCCGGGGTCGACGATCAGCAGGAGGAGATCGACGCAGTCCAGGTGTCGGGTGTGGTCCAGCTGCGGCCCGTGTTGAATCCGGGATCGTGTCCGGCCGGGGCCAACGCGCCGCTCGTGGTGCCCGACGAGCCGGTGACCACCGACGGCGTCACGATCGATCCGACCGCCCAGACGGACGCCCCGTCCGAGACCGACGTGCCGGTCGACACCGACGCCCCGGCCGCGACCGACGTCCCGGTGGAGTCGGATGCTCCCGTCGACACCGAGTCTCCGGTCGAGACGGACGCTCCGGTCGAGACGGAGCCGCAGTCGCTCATCCGACCGCTGGCCTCGCCCGACGACGAGCCGGTCACCAGCGATGACCCCGTCGCCAGCGACGAGCCGGTCACCACGGATGGGCCGGTCACGTCCGATGAGCCGGTCACGACCGACGAGCCGGTGCCGACCGACGAGCCGGTTCCCACCGATCTCGGAGAGGTCGGGGATCTCGGTGATCTCCTCGACGTCGACGGTGGACTCGGCGACCTGTCGCAGGTGCAGCTCGACAATCAGCCCGAGTTGCTGCCCAGCCGAGACGGCGTCTTCCTGTGCGTCGGACCCGACCAGAACGTCGACGAGGTCATCGTCTTCGCCCGCGGTGGGTCGTCGGCGGTCTTCGGTCAGCAGGGTTGGGAGGTCGTCGCCGAACTCCGCGACGACGGTGAGGACTTCTGGAACCAGCTCGCCCGGCAGTGCAACCAGGCACAGCCGACGTGCCCCACCCGCCAGCTGGCGATCGTGCTCGACGACGTGGTCCAGTCGGCACCCTCGGTCAACGTGCCCGTCTTCGAAGACCAGGTCTCGATCACCGGTCAGTTCACCGAGGAGGAGGCGCGCAGCCTCGCCCAGGTGCTGAACCGTGGTGCCTTCCCGGTCCAAGTGGAGGCCGAGGAAGCCCGCACGGTCTCGGCGTCCGCCGGCGGTGATTCACTCCGCGCCGCCGTCATCGCCGGTCTCATCGGCGTTGCGTTCGTGCTGATGTTCCTGCTCGCCTACTACCGCTGGTTCGCGCTCGTGATCCTCGGCGGCCTCACCATCTGGGGAGCGCTCGTCTACAGCGTCGCCACGTTCGTGTCCGACGCCACCAACTATGCGCTGAGCCTCGCCGGCATCACGGGCATCATCGTCGCCGTCGGTGTCACGGTCGACAGCTATGTCGTGTTCTTCGAACGGATGAAGGACGAGATCCGCAACGGCCGCACCATGAAGAACGCCGCACCACGCAGCTTCAAGGCGACGTGGCGCACGATCCTGTCGGCCGACCTCGTGTCGGTCATCGGCGCGGCGATCCTCTTCTGGCTCAGCGTGGGGTCGGTCCGCGGGTTCGCCCTGTACCTGGGCATCACGACCCTGTGTGACCTCGTCGTCTGCTACTTCTTCACCCGGCCCGCCGTTCTCCTGCTCGCCCGGAGCAAGTTCATGGAGGGCAAGAAGGCGTTCGGTCTCGAGGTGGCGCCGGCATGAGTCGTGGTGATCAGATCGCGGCGACGCCGCTCGGCCGCCTCTTCCGTGGTCAGACGGCGATCGACTTCTACGGCCGCCGTCGCATCGGTCTCGTGGTGGCGATCGTCATCATCGTCGTCACCGTGGGCTCGCTCATCGGGCGGGGTCTGAACCTCGGGCTCGACTTCGTCGGCGGTCAGGCGTGGGACGTCCCCGCGAGTGAGACGTTCGGGGTCGACGAGGCCGAGCAGGTGCTGATCGACGACGGGATCGACATCGCCGGTTCGAAGATCCAGGAGCGTTCGTCCGACACCACCACGTTCGTCACGGTGCAGATCGAGGAAGTCGACGACGCCACGGCGCTCGAGGTCACCAACGACCTCGCGGCAGCAGCGGGCGTCACCACCGACGAGGTCAACTTCTCGTTCACCAGTTCGTCGTGGGGTTCCGACATCACCGAGAAGGCCGTCCGCGCCCTCATCATCTTCCTGATCATCGTGGCGATCTTCATCTCGGTGCGCTTCGAATGGCGAATGGCGCTCGCTGCGCTCGCCGCCATGGCCCACGACGTCCTGTTCGCCGTCGGTGTGTACACCGTGTTCCAGTTCGAGGTCACGCCGGCGACCGTCATCGCGTTCCTCACGATCCTCGGGTACTCGCTGTACGACACCATCGTCGTCTTCGACCGCGTGAAGGAGAACGAGGGCAAGTACGCGAGCGTGCGGATGCCCTACGAGGACGTCGTCAACATCTCGATGAACCAGGTGATGATGCGCTCGATCAACACGAGCATCTCCTCGGTGCTGCCGGTCATCTCCCTGCTCCTCATCGGCTCGGGCCTGCTCGGAGCCGTCGCACTCCGCGAGTTCGCCACCGCGCTCCTCGTGGGCATGCTCGCCGGCGTCTACTCGTCGATCTTCGTGGCGTCGCCGCTGCTCGCCACGCTCAAGGCCAACACGGGCCGCCAGTCGCGACGTGAGCGCCTCACCGGCGACGATCTCCGAGCCGCCGTGGTCGGTGCCGGCGTGAGCGGCCGGGTGCTCGACATCGAGGGCCGAGACGACGATCTGGACGATGACGACGACGGCGAGGGTGGGCGGCGCCCGTCGTCCCGAGACGATGCCGAGAAGAGTGCGGCGGTGCGGCAACCGGCTGAGCGGATCCTGACGCATCCGCCCCGGCCGCGGAAGAAGAAGCGTCGCTGACTCGGAGACGCGTTCGTCGGTATCCTCGGATCATGGCGGATGACGTCGACCTCCGAGCGCTGGTCCGCGACATCGAGGACTACCCGACCGAGGGCGTGGTCTTTCGAGACATCACGCCGCTGCTCAACGACCCGGCCGGCCTCACGGCCGCCATCGAGGCGCTCAGCTCCATGGGCGACGATCTTCAGATCGACCGTGTCGTCGGCGTCGAGTCCCGTGGCTTCATCTTCGCCGCCCCCGTTGCCCTGCGTCTCGGTGCAGGGTTCGTCCCGGTGCGCAAGGCCGGCAAGCTCCCCTGGGCCGTCGTGCGCGAGGAGTACGAACTCGAGTACGGCACCGACAAGCTCGAGATCCATCGCGATGCCATCAAGCCGGGCGAGAGGGTGCTCATCGTCGACGACGTTCTCGCCACCGGTGGAACCGCCGCCGCCACGATCAAGCTCATCGAGACGCTGGGCGGTGTGGTGGCGGGTCTGTCGTTCCTCATCGAACTCGACTTCTTGAACGGGCGCGAGCGTGTCGACCACCGCCCGATCCGATCGGTGGTGCACTACTCGTGAAGCCGATGGGCACCGTCGACCGGGTTCTCCCGTGGCGGCGCCTGGGTGGAGGCGCGTCGTCTCCCGCCGAGCTCGCCCCGCTCGTCGGTGCATTCCGGCGCCGGCACCCTCGGTCGCCCATCACCAACATCAACCGGGCGTACCGCATGGCCTCCGAGGCGCATCAGTCGCAGATGCGCAAGAGCGGTGAGAGCTACATCAACCATCCGCTCGCCGTCGCCCAGATCGTCGCCGAGATCGGGCTCGACGAGGTGTCGGTCGCCGCGGCGCTGCTCCACGACGCGGTCGAGGACACCGAGATCACCCTCGACAACGTCGAAGCCGACTTCGGTGTCCACGTCGCCCAGATCGTCGACGGCGTCACCAAGCTCGAACGGATCCGGTTCGACTCCCGCGAGGAGCAACAGGCGGCCACGATGCGCAAGATGCTGGTCGCCATGGCGCGCGACCTGCGCGTGCTCGTGATCAAGCTCGCCGACCGGCTGCACAACATGCGGACCATCTCCGCGATGCCGCTCGAGAAGCAGCAGCGCATCGCGCAGGAGACGCTCGACATCTACGCGCCGTTGGCTCATCGCCTCGGCATGCAGGAGATCCGACAGCAGCTCGAAGACCTGTCGTTCGCGTCGCTGCACCCGACGCGCTTCGCCGAGCTCGACCATCTGGTGCGGATGCGCATGGCCGAACGCGACGTGTTCCTGGCCGCGGCCTTGGCCGAGGTGCGTCAGCAGCTCGGCGAGCTGCGGATCGACGCCGAGGTCACCGGGCGGGGGAAGCACCTCTGGAGCATCTACGAGAAGATGGTCGTCAAGGGCCTCGAGTTCGACGACATCTTCGACTTGGTGGCGGTGCGGGTCATCGTGCCCACCATCAAGGACTGCTACGCAGCGCTGGGCTGCATCCACGGGCGATGGCGACCCGTGGTGGGGCGATTCAAGGACTACATCGCCATGCCCAAGTTCAACCTGTACCAGAGCCTGCACACCACGGTGATCGGGCCGTCGGGCAAGCCGATCGAGGTGCAGATCCGTACGCACGAGATGCATCAGCGGGCCGAATGGGGTGTGGCGGCGCACTGGGCGTACAAGGACGGATCGTCGAGTCCCACGGGAGAGCCCGACTGGTTGACGCGCATCGTCGACTGGCAGGAGGAGGTGTCCGACCCCGCTCAGTTCATGAGCAGCTTGAAGACCGACCTCGACCAGGACGAGATCTACGTCTTCACCCCGAAGGGCAAGGTCATCACGCTGCCGGTCGGGTCCACGCCGGTCGACTTCGCGTACTCGGTCCACACCGAGGTCGGGCACGCCACCATCGGCACCAAGGTCAACGATCGGATGGTTCCGCTCGACCACGTGCTGGTCAGCGGCGACAAGTGCGAGATCTTCACCTCGAAGGTCGAGTCCGCCGGCCCGTCGCAGGACTGGCTCGGTTTCGTGGCATCGCAGCGGGCGCGCAACAAGATCCGCCAGTGGTTCAGTCGTGAGCGGCGACTCGACATGATCGAGGCCGGGCGTGACGATCTGACCGATCAGTTCCGCCGCCTCACCGTTCCGCTCAAGGAGGTGTGGAAGTCGAGTCAGCTCGACGGCGTCATCGACGACCTCGGGTACGTCGATCTCGACGCCCTCCTCGCTGCGGTCGGCGAGCACCACGTGTCGGCCGAGCACGTCGCGCAGAAGGTGAAGCGTGGGTTCGAGGACGGCGAGACCGAGGTGCAGGTCCCGGCCACGGTCGAGACCCCGCGCCGTCGCCGCGGTGAGGGCCGCCGCGAGGTCGGCGTCCACGTCGAGGGCCTCGACGACATGCTCGTGCGCATGGCGCACTGCTGCACGCCCGTGCCGGGCGACGCCATCACCGGCTACGTCACCCGTGGCCGGGGCGTGTCGGTGCACCGGACCGACTGCGCCAACGCCGTCGCGATGATGGCCGGTGAGGCCACGCGCATGATCGACGTCGAGTGGGACGGCGAGGAGCAGTTCGACTCCACGTACACCGCCGCCATCGAGGTCGTGGCCCTCGACCGGTCACGCCTGCTGCGCGACGTCGCCAACGCGCTCGCCGACCACCAGGTCAACATCCTCAGCTGCGAGACCGTCACCAGCGCCGACCGCGAGGCCAAGATGCGCTTCGAGTTCGAGCTCGCCAACCCCCAGCATCTCGAGTCGGTCATCCGCACCATGAAGGGCATCGACTCGGTCTACGAGGTCTATCGCACCATCCCCGGTGCCGCCTCGGTCGGTGCCGCGGGCTGAGTCTCCCGACGTGTGGTCCCCCGCCCCGCACCGGTTCGGCGGCCTCCTCGTCCTCACGTCGATACTCGGTGCATGCGGATCGACACCGTCGTCCAACTCTCACGCAGTCGTGGCGACGTCGAGCCTGCCGCCCGTCGAGGCTGCGACACGCTCCTCGGTGGCCGATGTCGACCTCGTCGCCGAGTTCGAGGAGTCGCAGCCCGAGGACCGCGACCTGTTCTGGCAGTACTCGGCGACATTCTGGGTCGTCGCGCTCGACGACGTGCGCGTCGAGCTCGGCGAGCCGGGTAGCGAATCCGTGGTCCGAGGCGTCGTCTCGGATGTCGTCGCCAGGAGTGCCTACAACGACCAGTACGCCGACACGGCCGAGGTCGCAGGCGCCTTCGACCCGCGACCTGGCGACGCCGTGGTCATCGCCGACCGGAATGGCATCGGCTTCGACCCCCGGGCCGCACGCTCGACCGACACCGTGATCGGCCTCCAGCCGGGCGCCGATGCGTACGTGTTGGCCTTCGTCGCCGTCGAGGAGGCTGGTCGATGGACGTTCACCGGTCCGATTGGTGAGGTGTTCACGAATCAGGCGCGTCGGCTCGAAGAGCATCTGGGCGGTGTCGATTCGCAGGCGGGGCTGCGCGCCGTCCACGAAGCGGTGCTCGAGTCGAACGCGACCGGCGGACGAGGGGAGCTCGCTGGCGAGCTCGCAACGGCGATGCACGTGCCCGGCGTCGATGGTGTCCCGTGGTCTCTGTCCGATCCGCTGGGTTCGGACTGGAACCCGGATCTGATTCCGGACGAGCAGCGCGAGGCGATTCTGGTCATCGGTGTCGAGTTCGTGTTGGGTGACGGCCTCGGCGAACTCGGACCCGATGGACCGATCGGTCTCCAGGTCGTCGGCGACCTCGGTGTGTCACACGAGTTCGAGTGGGCGGCCGGAGATCACTTCGCTCTCGGGGTCGTCGGGGTGCCTGGTGGGCTCGAGGTGCTCGGAGAGTACGAGAACGGGTCCGGGCCGGCCCTGCTCCGACTGACGGAGCCACGTGCGGGTCAGGTCGCCGTCGTCTCCGTCAGCGCGATCGATGGGGCGCTGGCGGTCAAACTCGAGGAGTGGCGACCGCCGGCTGACGACGAGATCGAGGTGCTCGCAGACGCCGGCTTCGGAGCCGACGGACGCCTCGACGATGGGTGACTCAGCGATTGCGATCGAACAGCGCGACGATCTCGTCGACGGTGCGGACGTCGCCGAATGAGCGGTACACGGTGCGTAGCGTGGCGTTGAGGGCGGCATCGTCGTTCGCGGCCACGGCGTCGGCGACCATGATCGCCCGATACCCGAGGGAGTGAGCCTCTCGGACCGTCGACTCGCAGCACACCTCGGCGACCGTCCCGGCCACGATGACGGTGTCGATGCGGCGCTGGCGGAGCTGAGCGTCGAGGTCGCTCGACCCAGGAAAGAGGGCGCCGCGCAACCGTTTCTCGATGCGCAGATCGGCCGCGTCGACGGTGAGACCCGCGGCGAGGCCCGATCCACCGGAGCCTCGGTACGCGTCGGCAACCTCGGGCCCATGGATCTCGAGATCGACCGGCCTCGCCGGTGGCATAGCCGGAGTCACCCAGACCACCACTGCGTCCGCTCTGCGGGCCGTGCCGGTGAGCACTTCGACGGCGGGGACGATGCCGGCGGCAGTCGGATTCGCGTCGACGAAGAAGGGGACCATGTCGATGACGACCACGGCGGTCCTCGACGGTTCGAGCTGCGTGAACGCGTGCCGTCGCCCACGACGTTGCAGGTGCCGCTCGATCTCGCGTGGCTCGATCGACCAATGGTGCGCTGCAATCGTCGGTCGTTGTGTCATGGGCCAAGGTCCCGAGTGACGCACTCGTCGAACACCCGCTCGCCGACAGCGTCGATTGACGCGCTGAACGACTGTTCCCCGACCAGCTCCAGGATGCGATCGACCGGTGTGTCGGCGAGGGTCGTGAGGTCGTCGTTGTCCAGGGTCTCGACCGCGCGGTCGAGGCACGCTCGATCGAGCTCGACACCAGCTTGGTCGGCGAACTCGAGGAAGAACTGAGCGGCTCCTTCGACGTCACCCGACGAGTCGTCGTTGGAATCGGTGCACGAGGCAGCGCCGAGCGCGAGCAGACACGATCCAACTGTGAAGGCGGCACGGCAGCCGGTGAGCACCGTTCGAGGGTAGGACGTCAGCCCGGAGGGTCGGGGTCGGTCCACTCGGGGGTGCGCTGGCCGGCGGCGAGCAGGGGAGTGCCGTCGGATCGCAGCGTGAAGACACGCCCGATGCAGGCCCGGCGCGAACCGAAGCTTCGGCGGTGTTTGTGGCGGTTGTGCCACGAGCAGAGCAGACCGGCGTTGTGCTGGTCGGTCGGGCCGCCGTGGAGGGCGGGCTGCAGGTGGTCGACGTCGCACCACCGGCCGGGAATCCGGCATCCGCTGTGGTGACACGACGTCGTGGTGAGTCGGGCGGCATCCCGGGACGCACCCGTGAAGAGTCGCTGACGCAGGCCGTGGTCGATCACGACGGACTTCGAGTCGAGGACGACCCGCCGGACGTGACCGTCGAGTGCAGCGGAGAGAGCCTGGTCGGGGTGCAGTGCGACTCCCGATGACGTGGAGCACCGGCGGTCGAGGATGTCGACCGGGCCGACGCCGAGCGGGTCGGTCGACCCGCTGAGCCCGTGACGATGCATCGTCTCGCCGAAGGTGGCGGCGTCGAACAGGATGTTGACCACCGGCGCCGGCGTGACCGAGACGAGTCCGGCCGTGGCGGCTGCTTCGGCGGCGCCGAAGAGCTCGACCAGTGCGTCGGCTCGGCGCTGGGCGGCGGTGCGAGGGAGTGGGTCGATGTCGGACGAGCGTGCGTCGGAGTCCTTGCGGAACTCAGCCTCGACGAACCGCTCGAAGATGCTCTCCATCTGCACTGCCCGGAGGGCGTCGCCACCGTGGGCATGAACCTCGAGGCCGGACTCGCTGGCCGTCACGCACGCGTCGCGCTCCCGCAAGGAGGCATCGGACTCGTCGAACGCTCCGTCGAGGTCGGCGAACATCTCCCACCGAGTCAGCACCGCCTCGAAGTCGTCGTGTTCGAGGTGCTCGGCGTGCTCCAACAACATCGGCATCGACTCTGGGAGCTGATCGCGGACCCGGGGATTGGCGTGCCGCTTCGCGACGGCATCGACCTGATCGGACCCGATGTGGCCGTCGAGCCACGCCTCGCCCACACCGCGGAGTTCGGCGGCCGCCCGCGCCCGGCGACGGACACGTGAGGCGTGCGCGCCGGAACAGTTGAGGGTCGCCCGGAGGTACGCCTTCATCGACCGGTGACCGTCCGCGGCGAAGACCGCTCGTCCCTCCGCGACCGTGGTGACGGCGGCGAGGCGGGCGTCGATCGTCCGTCGAGCGAGTTCGAGCTGACGGAGCTCGGTGTCGAGCTCGTCGTCGGTCATCCCGACGTAGTCGGACAGCACGCCACCGAAACCGCTGGTTTCGGTGTGCTCCGTCATGTCGCGAGTCTATCGGATGTGTGTTCGTTCTGAACACAGAAGCCAAACAAAAGTTTGGTCATCCCTCACCGAGGTCGATACTCCGACGGACCCGCCAGCACGACGGTGTAGCCGTCGGGGTCCGACACCCAGAACTCCCACTGTTTGCCGTTCGGGTTGAACTCGACGTCGCGCACCACCGGAGCGCCCACCGAACGAGCCCGCTCGACGGCGGCGTCGAAGTCGCCCACCTCGAACCACACCAGCACGCCGTTGCCGCGAGCGACCGAGAGGTCAGCGAGCGCCCCGTGGTCGTCGTCCTCGCCGGTGTCGTGGAGCTGCAGCACGATCTCACCGTCGTGGGTGAGCTGCTCATACTCGTCGCCGCCGTGGCCGCTCTCGAGCCCCACGACGTCGCAGTAGAACCGGCTCGACCGGGCGACGTCGTCGCAGACGAGTAGGAACTGTGGCCAGATCGACGGAGACGTCATGTCGCGATGGTGTCAGAGGCGACCGAACCGAGTGGCCGAGATGCGGTCGCCCACCCCAGAATTCACGACACCCGGAACGGCTCGCGCCACTCGGGCGGGTCCTCCGAGCCTGCCGTGACCCAGTGCTCGACGCCCTCCGCGATCCGGTCGTCGACGACCGTGTAGAACCCGGCGCACCAGAACGTGGTGTCGCCCTGGTCGACCCGAACCTGTGCCGCGACCCGCCCGTCCCCGCCGGCAAGAACCTCGACCACGTCGATCGTCCAGCCCTCCGGATACGCCCGGTTCATCGCCAAGAATCCCGGTCCCTCGAACCGTTCGCCGGTCTCGGTGAAGTCGATCCGCACGTCGGGCGCCAGGCACTCGCCCGCCCTGTCCCAGTCGCGGGCCTCCATCCGCTCGAAGAACTCGCGGACCACCTGCGCCGGCTCCATCTCGGCACGGTACCCATCGGTGAGAACCACCCGCTCCGGGTCACCGGCGCGTCGATAGCCTGGCCGGCCGTGCCAGCGTTCCAGACCAGTCCCGGCATGCGGGACGTCCAGTCGCCCGAGAGCGACCGCTGGCGCCGTTTCCAGCAGGTGTTCGCCGACACCGTCGGCGCGGCCGGGTACGGCCAGATCATGACCCCGCTGCTCGAGGACCTCGGCGTCTTCACCCGCATCGGTGACGCCACCGACGTCGTGACGAAGGAGATGTACGACTTCCACGACAAGGGCGACCGGCACGTCGCCCTGCGGCCCGAGATGACCGCCAGCGTGTGCCGTGCCTTCGCCGAACACCGACCGACCCCGCCGTGGAAGGTCTGGTACGCCGGACCCAACTTCCGCTACGAGAAGCCGCAGCGTGGCCGCTACCGCCAGTTCGACCAGGTCGGCATCGAGGTGCTCGGCGTCGATGACCCGTATCTCGACGTGGAGGTCATCGCCCTCGGTGCCGAGTTCCTGGCGAGCCTCGGTCTTCGGCAGGTCACCCTGCTCGTCAACAGCCTCGGCGAACCCGACGACCGAGCCCGCTACGTCGAGGCGTTGCGGGCTCACTTCGAGGCGGTCGGTGACGGTCTCACCGAGCAGAGCCGAGCCACCCTCGCCAAGAACCCACTCCGGGTCCTCGACTCGAAGCGCGAACCCGATCAGCCCCACATCGCGTCGGCGCCGCAGATCGCCGACTTCTACTCCGACGATGCGGCCGCCCACTTCGCCACCGTCCGCTCGGGCCTCGACACGCTCGACATCGAGTACACGGTGGCGCCCACGCTGGTGCGTGGGCTCGACTACTACCGGCGCACCATCTTCGAGTTCCAGGGCGGCACCCTCGACTCTGCCCAGAACGCACTCGGCGGTGGTGGCCGCTACGACGGACTCGTCGAGGCGCTCGGCGGCCCGCCCACGCCCGGCATCGGATTCGCACTCGGTCTCGACCGGATCCTCCTCGCGTGCGACGACGAGGGTGTCTTCGCCGCGGAGGCCACCCCACCGACCGCCTTCGTCGTCGACACCACCGGGGGCGCCGAGGCCCTCGCCATCACCGCCGAGCTCCGAGCCGCCGGCCTCAGGGCCGACCGGGCGTACGACGGTCGCAGCATGAAGGCACAGATGAGACTCGCCAACCGCAGCGACGCTCCGATCGCCGTCATCGTCGGCTCCGACGAGGTCGAGTCCGGCACCGTCGTCGTGAAGCCGATGGCCCCCGGTCTCGACCAGCAGACCATCCCCCGCACCGATCTCGTCTCCCACCTGAAGGACCTGAAAGAGCAGCCATGAGCTCCACGTCAGCCACCTCGATGCGCACTCACCTGTGCGGCGAACTCCGCGCCGAGCACATCGGCCAGACCGTCAGCGTCTGCGGCTGGGTCGGCCGCCGCCGCGAACATGGCGAGAAGCTCGCTTTCGTCGACCTGCGGGACCACTCGGGCATCGTCCAGTGCGTCATCAACGAGGACGTCGACGTCCGCAGTGAGTACGTCGTGCGCATCACGGGCACGGTTCGCGAACGACCGGAGGGCACCCGGAACGAGAACCTGCCCACCGGCGAGGTCGAGATCGGCGAGTGCGAGGTCGAGACCCTGCGCGTCGCCACGCCGCCACCGTTCCCGATCGACGAACGCGCCGACGAGGTCGACGAGAACATCCGGCTGAAGTACCGCTACCTCGACCTCCGTCGACAGCGGATGCAGAAGAACCTCCGCGTTCGCTCGGCCGTCAACGCCGCGGTGCGCAACTCGATGGACGCCCAGGGCTTCGTCGAGGTCGAGACGCCCATGCTCGTGCCATCGACACCCGAGGGTGCCCGCGAGTTCCTCGTGCCGTCGCGCAAGGAGCCGGGGTCCTTCTACGCCCTGCCGCAGTCGCCGCAGCTCTTCAAGCAGCTGCTCATGGTCGGCGGAGTCGACCGCTACTACCAGATCGCCCGGTGCCTGCGCGACGAGGACCTGCGCGCCGACCGCCAGTACGAGTTCATGCAGCTCGACATGGAGATGAGCTTCGTCGGCCAGGACGACGTGCTCGACGCCGTGTCCGAGTCGGTGCTGGCCGCCGCCGAGGCCGTCACGGGTGAGCGTCCGCCGGCCATCGAGCGGATCACCTGGCACGACGCCATGAACCGCTTCGGCGTCGACAAGCCCGACATGCGGTTCGCGATGGAGCTGCAGGAACTCACCGACATCTTCTCGGCGACCGAGTTCAAGGCGTTCGCGGGCGCTGAGTCGATCAAGGGCATCAAGGTCGACGGAGCCGCCGACGACTTCGGCCGCAACCAGCTCGACAAGATGACCGATCGGGCCAAGTCGGCGGGCGCCAAGGGCCTCGTGTGGCTCAAGACGACCGCCGACGGGTTCGACTCACCGGTCGCGAAGTTCCTCTCCGACGGAGAGGTGGCCGCGCTCAAGGACGAGCTCAACGCCGATGTCGGCGACCTCGTGCTGATCGTTGCCGACGAATGGATGACCACCTGTGAGGTCCTCGGCATGCTCCGCAACGAGATCGGTCGTCCGCCGGTCCACGAGGGACCGTACAGATACGTGTGGGTCGTCGAGTTCCCGCTCTTCGTCGGCGTCGACAAGGAGACCGGTCGCCCCAAGCCGGGCCACCACCCGTTCACGATGCCGCACCCCGACGACATCGAGAAGTTCGAGACCGACCCGATGGCGGTCCGGTCGATCGCGTACGACCTGGTGCTCAACGGCTGGGAACTCGGCTCCGGTTCGATCCGAATCCACGAGCCCGAGCTCCAGCGCAAGGTCTTCACCGCGCTCGGCATCAGCGACGAGGAAGCCGAGAAGAAGTTCGGCTTCTTCCTCAACCCGTTCGACTACGGCGCTCCGCCGCACGGCGGCTTCGCGTTCGGCCTCGACCGGCTGGTCGCGATCCTCGCCGGCGAGGAGAACATCCGCGAAGTCATCGCGTACCCGAAGACCCAGTCGGGCGCCGACCCGATGACCAACAGTCCTGTGGCGGTCGACGATTCGGCGCTCGCGGATCTCGGCATCCGCGTCCTGCCCCAGGTCGACTGACGGCCGACGGACGGGCGGGGCGCCGGATCAGGACGCCGCCGTCCCCGTCCGCACTTCGATCTCGGGGAATGCACCGACCGCGGCGAACCAGAACGACGATCGCGTGGGGACGGCCTCTCCGTCGGGACCCGTCACGGTCGCGCCGAGCTCGTGCGGTGTGATCCGCAGCTCGATCTCGTCGACCCGATCCTCGACCGGGCCATCGAACAGCTCGGTCGGGTAGGCGACGACACCGTCACCTCCGAGGACCGCCAGATCGACGATCACGACCGGCTCGGACGGCAGCAGGCGATCGTTGAGATCGATCTCGTCGGGATGGAACGGGACCTCACCGACGGCCACACGATCGGCGTAGCTGCTGAAGCGATCGACCTCGTAGCGACGCTCGAACCCGGTGTCGCGGGACAGCACGACCGTGTCGGGGTGCCGTTCGAGCCAGCCGCCCCAGGTCGACATCTCCGACGCCAGCGGAGTGAGTGCCGTGCCCGTGAGCGGTCCGACGATTCCCTCGCCCAGGACCTGCCACCAGTACGAACCGGTCTCTCGATCGACCATCACCATGTCGGCTTCGACGAGAGCACTGGTGTTCGAGAACGTCAGGAGTCGGCCGTCGGGCAGCTCGCGGTCGTACACGATGCCGGAGCGGCAGAGCGGGCAGTAGCTGACGAGGACCCGGCGGCCGTCGATCTCGGTGTTGACGATCTCGTGGAAGTTGAGGATCTTCGTGGGGTACGCGTAGGCGATGCCCCCGGCCACGTAGCCGAGCACCGTGTCGTCGTCCTCGAGCCATGCGTCGCCGTCGGCCGCGTCGGTGTAGATCGGGTCGTCGATCGGTGGGATTCGGTCGAGCAGACGCGCTCGGAGCTGCTCATCCGACTCCGACAACGGGACCGACCCGCCGTCGAACGTGTCGAACAGGATCTCCGACGGGTCGACGCTGAACGTCGAGGTGTCGACATCCGGCGGAATCGACGCAGGTGCGGGCGAGTCCGAGCGCTCGGTCGGAACGGCCTCGATCGGGACCGGCTCGGTCGCATCGGACTCGGCGCTCGGTGAGTCGGCACCACACGCAGCGACGACGAGGCCGAACACGAGGAACCAGCGGCGCACCTCATCAGCCAAACGCACGTGCCCACCCGATCGGCGCAGCGGCCGTGCGAGTTCCGCAACCGTTTCGGCGTGACCCGGTCGGCCGTGTTGCTCAGGGGCGGGGGCTGCCGAGGATCTGTGCGAATCCGGGCTGCTCGATGAGTCCCTGCAGTGCGTCGACCGTCGAGCGGACGGCGTCGGCCGGAACCGGATGCGAGATCAGGAATCCCTGTGCCTTGGCACAACCGATCTCGCGCAGCAGGCGCAGCTGTTCGACCGTCTCGACACCCTCGGCGACGATGTCGAGGCCGAGGGACTGGCCCATCCCGACGATGGTCCGCACCAGGGCGCGGTCGTTCGGCGAGTCGGCGATCCCGTCGATGAACACGCGGTCGATCTTGATGCGCTGGAGCGGGAACTGGCTGAGCAACGACAGCGACGAGTACCCCGTCCCGAAGTCGTCCAAGGCGATCCGAACACCGAGGCGGCGCAGGCGCCGCAGCGTCGTCCGTGCGACATCCGGTGAGTCGATCATCATCGACTCGGTCACCTCGATCCACAGACGATGGGGTTCCAGCCGCGAACGCGTGATCGCCTCCTCGACCGTGTCGGTGAAAGCCGGGTCGGCGAGCTGGATCGGCGACACGTTGACGGACATCGTGGCGTCCTCGTCGACCACCCGATCGTCGGTCAGTCGTTTCAGCTGCGACATCGCCTCGAGCATCACCCACGATCCGATCGACGAGATCATGCCGGTCTCCTCGGCGACCGCGATGAACTCGGCGGGCGACACGAGGGTCCCGTCCGACCGCTGCCATCGGATCAGCGCCTCGAAGCCGCTGACCCGCCCGTGTTCGAGGTCGACGATCGGCTGGTGGAACACACGGAACTCACGACGGTCGAGCGCGCCGTGGAGTTCGGTCTCGATGCGGAGGCGTTTGGACACGCGCTCCTGCATCGACTCGTCGTACAGGGCGAGGCAGTTCCGACCGGCCGACTTGGCGCGGTACATCGCGATGTCGGCCCACCGGTACAGCTTCTCGCCGGAGACCGGTGCGCCGTCGGGGACCGACGCGACGCCGGCACTCGCCGCAACGAACAACGTCCCGCTCCCGGTGGAGATCGGCTGGGCGAACACCGAGTGGAAGACCTCGGCGTGTGCCAGCGCCTGAGCTGATCCGGTCGGCGTCGGGTCGAACACGACGAACTCGTCGCCCGAGGGACGAGCGACCGTCGCACCCATCGAACGGGCGGTGAACACCAGGCGATCTGCGATCACGCGGAGGACCTCGTCGCCGGCGGAGTGTCCGAGCGAGTCGTTGATGTTCTTGAAGCGATCGATGTCGAAGAGGTACACCGACGGGTGCCGGTCGGTCTTCCACGCCCGGTCGAGTTCGTGGTCCGCTTCGTCGATGAGCGCGATCTTGTTGGGAAGTGACGTGAGCGGATCGGTCATCGCCATCTCCCGCAGGCGCGCCTGGGCGCTCGACGCGGCGTGCGTCGCGATCACGAGTCGGGCGCCGACCAGCACCAGCAGCGCCAGCAGCGACACGAACCGCACGATCTTGTCGACGGTCGACACCGGGGCGAGAAGCCCGACGACCATCACCGACCCGAGGAGCGCCGCAGCTGTCGTCACGATGCGACCGCGGATCTCGCTCCGGCGGATCGCCCCCGACCGACCGATCATCTCGGTGGCCGAAGGGTGCACGAGCGCGGCGCCGTTGAATGCGTAGGCCGCGACGTAAAGCAACCCGGCGACCGTCACCGCCCAGGCGCCGACGCCGCGGGTCTGGTCGAGTGCCCAGAACACGTCGCCCACCACGTTCGCGAGGATGCCGACGACGAGCATCCACATCGACGGTCCGGGCCGAGTCGACGTGAACAGCAGGAGGCAGCAGAGCGCCACCATGGGCATGTTCATCGGGAGGTACAGCGAGTCGACGAGCAGGCGAATCGTCGAGTTCGTCCCACCGTCGACGTAGGGCTCGACGAACAGCACCCACGAGAACATCCACGCGGCGACCGCGATGATCCCTCCGTCGAGGAGATCGCCGCGACTGAACTCGCCTCGGCGGCGCCGGACGACGGCCACGATGAGCCCGATGATGATGCCGTTCGCGATGAGATCGAGCGACGACTCGGCGATCGGCGCGAGCGAACTGTTCCAGCTGTCGGCGATCACGATCGCCGCGCCGTACAGGATCGCGACGGCACCGACCGCCCAGATGAAGGCCGCGTCGAACCGGTGGACGCGCCAGGCGATCAGCGCCGCGGGAATCATCAACGCGATGGTCACGGTGGTCGTGGCGTCGCGAATGTCCTGGTCACCGACCAGAAACGCGGCGCCGCACACCACGCCCACGGCGAGGTATCCCAGTGCGGCGAGGTGGAGGAGTCGCAGGGTCGACGGAGAGCGACTCGGGGTGGCGTCGGGCGGCGGGGGAGGCAGCGCCGACTCGTGGGCGAGCGGCGGCGCGATGACGCCGCTGTGCCCAGTGTCCGCCGTACCCGTCACGAAACCCTCTATCGGAAGGTCGGACCACCACCCGTAGTAACTTTTGTATTGCGATGACCGACACTCCGCGCGTTCCGCGCACGGTCGTCACCATCCCCCCGGAGGTTTCGAGATGTACATCACCCGGTACACCACCGTGACCGATCGCGCCACGCGTGACGAGCTCTTCGAGCTGTACGAAGCCGCGTACGGCGACATCGCCGAGACCGACATCTCCCGGGAGATCCTGTTCCGGCACGAGTTCGACGAGGTCATGAGCGACCCCACGTACCGGACGACCGTCGTGCGCGACGAAGACGACTCCGCGGTGGCCATGGCGACCATCGCCACCGACATCGGTGCGACTCGCTACCTCAGCCGGCCCTTCTTCACGGCCCGGTACCCCCGTCGGACGGCGGAGCAGCGCGTCCACTACGTGATGTGGGCCGTGGTCCATCCCGACCACCAGGGCAAGCGCACCACCTGGGAACTGACTCGAGCGGGCCTCGCCGCCGAGGCCGAGGACGGAGCACTGCTCGTGTTCGACTCCCCCGAGTCCAACCAACCCAACGAACGAGGGGGATCCGCCGAGTTCCTCCGCCGCATGGCGGCCACGATCGCCGATTCCTCCCTCGTCAGCTTCGGCGCCACCCGCTACTACGCCATCGACTTCGAGCCGGGGTCCGACGAGACGGCGGCCGACGAGATCCCCGTGTCCGGCGAGGTCGCCATCACCGATGAGGTCGACGTCGCCGCCGATGCGCCGACAACCGACGACGCCGTCTCCGCGAGTCGCGCCTAGCATGGCGTACCTCGCCACATGACGATCGCCAGCACCAGCGCCAGCACCCGGAGCACCGTCACGGTCCCGGGCACCCATCTCATGACCGGTCTGGTCGGCCCGCGCGACCAGTTCCTCCGGAGGATCGAGCAACGTTTCCCGCAGGTGCTCATCACCGTGCGCGGCAACGAGGTCCGTCTCGACGGTGAGGACGCGGCCGCGGTCGGTCACGTCACCCGGCTGTTCGAGGAGCTCGTCGCACTGCTGCAGAGCGGACAGACACTCGACGACGCGACGCTCGACCGGATCATGACCATGGTGGCGGCCGACGAGCGTCCCAGCGAGATCCTCACGCACCAGATCCTGAAGGGGGCGAAGGGTCGGCAGGTCAAGCCGAAGACCGCCGGTCAGAAGCGGTACGTCGACGCCATCGCCAACAACGTGATCACGTTCGGGATCGGCCCGGCGGGAACCGGCAAGTCGTGGCTCGCCGTCGCCATGGCCGTCCGAGCGCTGCAGGCGAAGCAGGTCCAGCGGATCATCCTCACCCGTCCCGCTGTCGAAGCCGGTGAGCGCCTCGGATTCCTGCCGGGCGACATGATGGCCAAGATCGACCCGTACCTGCGGCCGCTCTACGACGCGCTGTACGACATGCTCGACCTCGATGCGGTGAGCCGCCTCATCGAGAAGCAGGTCGTCGAGATCGCGCCGTTGGCGTTCATGCGCGGTCGCACCCTCAACAACAGCTTCATCATCCTCGACGAGGCGCAGAACACGACGCCCGAGCAGATGAAGATGTTCCTCACCCGGATCGGTTTCGGCTCGCGGGTCGTGGTCACGGGTGACGCCACCCAGGTCGACGTCCCGACGGGCAAGAGTGGCCTCGCAGGGCTCGAACGGACCCTCGCCGGCATCGACGACCTCGCGTTCGTCCGGCTCGACGGGTCCGACGTCGTTCGCCACAAGATCGTCGCCGACATCGTCGCGGCGTACGAGCGCACCACGAACCGGTGACCCTCTCCGTCGTCGTCACCGACGGCCGGTTCGCACCCGTGGACGCCGACGGGCCACCCGTCGACCTCGAGCGCTGGCGATCGGTGGTCGAACGGAGCCTGGTGACCGAAGGAGTCGACGACGGGGAACTCTCGGTCACGTTCGTCGACGTCGACGAGATCACCGAGCTGAACCGGGAGCACATGGGCGTCGACGGTCCGACCGACGTCCTGTCGTTCCCGATCGACGACGAACCCACTCCCGGGGTCCCTCGACTGCTCGGCGACGTCGTGCTGAGCCCGGAGGTGGCGGCGCGGCAGTTCGCGGACCACGCCGGCACCTACGACGACGAGATCGCGCTGCTCCTCGTGCACGGAGTCCTCCACGTCCTCGGCCACGACCACGCCGACGCCGACGAGGCCGAGGTGATGCGAGGCCGGGAGCTCGTACTCCTGCAGGCACACCACTGGTCGGGACCTGCGCCAGCGGGATTCCGCCAGACCCACGTCTGAGTGGCTCACCAGTTCTCCGCTGGCGCTTCGGTCTCGGGTCGCGCGTCCGGCTCGTCGCTGCGTTCCCTCGCCGCTCGTTCAGGCCCCGGAGAGCCTCGGCGGGTACCGTCCGCCCGATGGAGATCTCGCTCGAGGGGAAGGTCGCGCTCGTCACCGGAGCATCACGGGGGATCGGCAAGGCGATCGCCGCCACGCTCGCGTCCAGCGGCGCCCAGGTGATGATCAACAGCCGCAAGCAGGATGCGCTCGAGGCTGCGGCCGCCGACATGGACGGCGAGGTCGAGGTGTTCGCCTGCAATGCGGGCGACGAGGACGCCGGTGAGCGCGGGGTCACCGCCACGCTCGAACGCTTCGGTCGACTCGACATCCTCGTCAACAACGCGGCGACCAACCCGTACTTCGGGGCCACGATGGAGGTCGACAAGCCCCGGTACGAGAAGACCTTCCAGGTGAATCTCGACGCTCCGGTGTTCTGGAGTCAGGCCGCGCACCGGCTCGCGTTCTCGAAGGAGCCGGGCGTGGTCCTCAACATCGCCTCGGTCGGGGGCCTACGCGCCGAGTTCGGTCTCGGCGTCTACAACCTGACGAAGGCGGCGATGATCCACTTCACCCGCCAGCTCGCGTCCGAGATCGGTCCGAGCCGCGTCGTCGGGATCGCCCCCGGACTCGTCGAGACGGACTTCGCCGCGTACCTCGTCGACAACTTCGGCGAGCAGCTCGCGGGCCGGTTGCCGCTCAAGCGACTCGGCGATCCGCAGGACATCGCCGACCTCGCCACGTTCCTCGTCAGCGACAAGGCGAGCTGGATCACGGGTGAGACCTACGTGATCGATGGTGGCGCCGGAGTCGCGTCCATCGCCTGACGGTCGCCGACCGTCGACACGTCCGCGGACCGCCGCGGCTTGCCCAACGACGTGCGCGGGATCGCGTCGGTGAGCACCAGCGCACGGGGTGCCACGAACGCCGGGTGCCGCTCCTTCACGTGCTCGCGGAGCGAGATCAGTGTCGGTGGTCGATCACGGTTCAGCGGCACGACGACCGCCTCCACCACCTGGCCCCAGTCGGGGTGCTCGACGCCCCGGACCATCACGTCGGCGACATCCACATGACTGGCGAGAGCGACTTCGACCACCTCGGGCCACACGTTCTCGCCCCCGGTGATCACGAGGTCGTCGGCGCGACCCTCGACCGAGAGTCGACCGTCGTCGAGCCACCGTCCGACGTCGCCGGTCGGGTACCACCCGTCGGAGTCCTTCGGATCGGTGCCGTCGCGGTAGCAGCGCAGCAGCATCGGACCACGGAGGAGGATCGCGCCGGCGTCGTCGATGCGCACGTCGACACCGTCGAGTGGTCGGCCGTCGTACACGACACCGCTCCCGGTCTCGGTCATGCCGTAGGTGGTCACCGAGTTGGCGGGTCGATTCGCCGGCGGTCGACTCCCTCCCAACACGATGGCGCGAAACGGCGTCGGGTCGATGCGGGCGAGCGCGGCCGACACCAACGACACCAGCGTGACCCCGTCGCGGGCGGCTGCTTCCACCGCAACGGCGTCGAAGCCGTCGTGGACCGTGAGCCGGGTCCCCGACACGATCGCCCGGGTCACCACCGAAAGCCCTCCGACGTGGGACAGGGGAAGGCACGCCAGCCAGTGGTCGTCGTCGGTGACACCGAGCCGGGCGCTCGTCGCCGCGGCCGAGGCAGCCACGGCGTCGTGCGTCAGGACGACCCCCTTCGGTTCGCCGCTGGTGCCGCTCGTGGCGACGACCAGGGCGTCGCCCGGTTCGACCGGGTCCCCGACGCGGACACGCCGGGCCAACTCCGCCTGCGCCGTCGGGGGGAGTCGACGATCGATGGGGAAGGCGGCGTCGCCGGCGTCCCAGATCTCGCGGAGCCGATCGACGAACGTCGGGCCGCCCGGCTCGTCGAGCAGCCGGAGGGTGGCCATCAGTGGTCCCCTCGTCGACGCCGAGCGGCTCGCGGTTGGCTCTCCTCCGGCATCGGGCCCATGATGACCCACTCATGACGAGCGCGACCAGCGATGCCGCTCCCGGTCCGACCCCGCCGGGCTCGATCGGTCGGTGGGTGGTCGGTGCGCGCCTGCGCACGCTCCCCGCAGCGGTCGTTCCCGTCGCGCTGGGTGCCGCGGTCGCCGTCGACCTCCTGCGAGAGCAGGGATGGTGGGAGACGGGGGTTGGTCCGATGGTGCGTGACGGCGCCTCGTACGGGCCGGTGTGGTGGCGGGTCGGCCTCGCTCTCGTCGTGAGCCTGGCGCTGCAGGTGGCCGTCAACTACGCCAACGACTACAGCGACGGCGTCAAGGGCACCGACGACGTCCGGGTGGGCCCCACCCGACTCGTCGCCGGAGGGCTCGCGTCGGCTCGGTCGGTCAAACTCGCTGCATTCGTCGCCTTCGGCGTGGCGGGCCTCGCCGGTCTCGTGCTGGCGGCGGCGACCTCGTGGTGGCTCCTCGCAGTCGGAGCGGTGTCGATGCTGGCTGGCTGGGGATACACCGGCGGCCCCAAGCCGTACGGCTACCTCGGTCTCGGCGAGGTGTTCGTCTTCGTGTTCTTCGGACTCGTCGCCACGGTCGGCACCACGTACGTGGCGGTCGAGACCGTCATCGTGCAGTCGGTCGTTGCCGGCTGCGTCGCGGGAGCACTGGCGTGTGCCCTCCTCGTCATCAACAACTTGCGCGACATCCCGACCGATCGCGAGGTCGGCAAACGAACGCTCGCGGTGCGCATCGGTGATCGCGCGACACGCTGGCTCTACGTCGGGCTGCTCGCAGCGTCGTTCGTCGGCGTCGTCGTGCTGGCCACGTGGCGCCCGCCGGCGCTCCTCGGTCTGGCGGGTCTGCCGCTCGCGATCGCGCCCGTCCGCTCCGTGCTCGGTGGTGCGGACGGAGCCGCGCTGATCCCGGTCCTCGGGTCCACCGGTCGGGTCCAACTCGTGACCGGCCTGGCGTGTGCGCTGGGCCTCGCCCTCGGCGCCTGATCGACCGTCTGGGTCGGGCACACTCTGTCGCCCGCGGCGCGCGTCAGCCCGAGACGAGTGCCCATCGACGTGCGGGGAAGTCGAACCACCAATCGGCTGAAGCGATCACCGGCATTCCCAGGATGACCGACATCGGGTCGGGGGAGCGGCCGTCCGCCGACGCGAGCCGATCGATCGCTTCGTTGAGGGGACCGAGGTCGACGATCGCGCATGCGCTCGGCTCGAATCGTCGACCCGCGACCGTGATCTCGGCCATCCGTGCGATCGTCGTCGCCATCTCGACTCCGTTCGCATCGAAGCCGACGCTCTCCCTCAGCGGCTCGAACAACGACGAGTGTTCGTCGGCGAAGGTCTGGTCGATCGCAGTCAGACTCGCCCCGGTGTCCCAGATCCCCGTCACGGTGATGTCATCGAAGGACAACGGCACCGTCGGTTGACCCAGCGGATGCAGCTCCAGAGGGCGCCAGTCGACCTGCTCGTCGCCCCCGCTGGTCGCGAGGACGAGTCGTCGCCTCGGTCAGTCGTCGAGGAAGGCGGCCAGTGCGTCGAGCGTGAGCTCGGGACGCTCGAGATGCACGCTGTGGCCCGCGCCGGCGACGACGGCCAAGTGTGCCCGGGGGAGGGCCCCGACGAGCCGTTCGCCGATCGCACGGAACTTGGCGTCGTCGGCGCCGACGAGGATCAACGTCGGGCAGACGATCTCGTCGAGCCGATCCCAGAGAGGTTCCTGCGTGCCGGTCCCGGCGAGGCGGAGGCTGCTGGCGAGTCCGGCGCGGGTGTTCGTGAGGCGATGTTCCCGGCCGGCCGCCTCGTCGTCGAGCCCGGCGAAGAGAGGCAGTGCGAGCCACTCGTCGACGAACGCTGCGAGTCTCATCTGCATGAGCCGGTCGGCGAGTCGTTCGTCGGCGAGGCGCCGAGCTGCTCGGTCGTCGTCGGCATCGATCCCGGCCGTGGCGCCGACGAGCACGAGACGGTCGACCAGGTCGGGTCGGAGCAGCGCCGAGTGGAGCGCGACCCGTCCGCCCATCGAGTAGCCGACGTAGGTGGCAGCGCCGCCCTGATCGACGAGATGGCGCGCCGACCCCCACAGGTCGCGCCGGAGTCGGGTCGCCGTGCCGTGACCCGGGAGGTCGACGGCACGGACGTCGAGGTCAGGTCGGCGGGCGCGCAGCCCGTCGGCGAACGGATCCCAGTTTCTCGACGTTTGCGTGAATCCGTGGGCGAGGACCACACCGGGGGAGCGGCGGGCCTCGCCACTCACGAGGGAGACAGCGCCTTCTCGGCCATCCGGCCGAGCACCCGGGCGAACATCTCCGGATCCTGAGCGCCGGGCACCGCCCACGTGCCGTCGAACACGTACGTCGGCACGGCGGTGATCCCGTTCTCGTAGGCGTGCTGCAGTTCGGCGGCGACGTCGTCGACCCCGTCCTCGGAGGCGAGGAACGCGGACACCTCGTCGCGGTCGGCGCCCAGTTCGGCGGCGAGGTCGGAGAGCTGGTCGGGGTCGCCGACATGTGCACCGTCGATGAAGTAGGCCTGGAGCAGGCGCTCCTTCATCGTCTCCTGATCGACCGGCGTGTCATCACGATCGGCCCACCAGAGGAGACGATGCGCGAGGAGGGTGTTGGCGCGGAGTGCCCGGTCCATCCGGAACTCGAGGCCGTCCTCGGCGGCGGTCGACGTGACGTGGTCGATGATCCGGGTCGCCTCCTCGGGTCCGCCGAACTTCTTGACGTAGGCGTCGAACACCGGTCCGGCGACCCCCGGCGCGGCCCGCGGATCGAGTTGGAACGGCTTGTAGGTGATCTCGAGGTCGACGCCCAGGTCACCCGCCAGTTCGCGGCCGGCCTCGAACCGGCGCTTCCCGATGTAGCACCACGGGCACACGACGTCGGACCACACCTCGACGGTCACGGTCGGCCGTGTCGCAGGCGAGGTCTCGGTGGATTCGGCGTCGGAGTGCGAGGCGTCGGAGGTCACGTCGTCGATCGTCGGGTCGGCTCCCATGGGGTCGAGGGTACGGGCCTATCGTGCGGCCCCGATGGTCGGAGACACCCCGCTGCCCCAGGACGTGCAGGCCACGTTCTGCGCGACGCTCGTCGACGAGTGGATCGCCCGCGGTGTCCGGCACGCGGTGGTGGCGCCGGGATCCCGGTCGACGCCGCTCGCACTCGCCGTCACCGACCGGTCCGAGCTGTCGGTCCACGTCGTGCACGACGAGCGAGTGGCCGCCTTCGTCGCACTGGGGATCGGCGTGGCCGCCCGCGCGGGTGCAGGGCCCGACGCGCCGGCGCTCCTCGTCTGCACCAGCGGAACCGCCAGCGCGAACTTCCTCCCCGCCGTGGCCGAGGCCGGACTCTCGGAGATCCCGATGCTCGTCCTGACCGCAGATCGACCCGAGGAGCTGAGAGGCGTCGGAGCGCCGCAGACGATCGACCAGCTCGACCTCTACGGCACCCACGTGCGGTGGTGGCACGACCCGGGCGTGCCGACCATCGACGGTCTGGCCCGCTGGCGCGGTCTGGCCGCGGACGCGATCACCCGGGCCGCGCACGGGCCGGTCCATCTCAATCTCCCGTTCCGCGAGCCCCTGGTCGGCACCCCGTTCCGACTACCCAGCCGGATCGAGCCGGCGGACGAGCCGGAGTCGGCCGGCGGCGCCTCGACGTCGGACCCGCTCGACGTCGAGACGATCGACCGGCAGAGAGGGCTCATCCTCGCCGGAGGTGCCAGCGGCGTGGCGGCCGACGACGTCGCTGCGCTCCACCTCGCGACCGAGTGGCCGATCCTCGCCGATCCACTCTCCGGACTGCGTCACCTCGACGGTGTGATCACATCGACCGACGCACTGCTGCGGCACGAGCGATTCGCCGCCGATCACGCTCCGGAGGTCGTGGTCCGTGTCGGGCGCCCGGCCACGTCACGTCTGCTCGCCGAGTGGACCGCCCGGGCCGACCTCACGGTCGTCCAAGTCGGTGGTCCGGGACGCATCGACCCCGCCCGCAACGTCGACGTCGTCACGAGCATCGACGCTCTCCTCGGACTCGACTTGACCGGCGCCTCGGGGACGACGTGGATGGCGCGCTGGCGACACGCCGACCGTCGTGCTGACCAGGCGATCGCCGAGGTACTCGACGGGCAGGACCGGTTGACCGAGCCGGGCGTCGCACGGGCGGTCGCCTGCTCGCTGCCGTCCGGTGCACGGCTCACGGTCTCGTCGTCGATGCCGGTCCGCGACCTCGAGTGGTACGCCGGTCGGGACGCGGTCGCCCACGCGAACCGAGGCGCGAACGGCATCGACGGCGTGACGTCGACCGCGCTCGGTCGTGCGTTGGCCGACCGCTCGGACGCCGCCCACGTGGTCCTGATCGGCGACCTCGCCTTCGTCCACGACTCGAACGTCCTCGTGTCGCTGGTGGGGCGAGGCGTCGACCTGCGGGTCGTGGTCGTCGACAACGACGGCGGGGGGATCTTCTCGTTCCTCCCACAGCGGACACTGCTCGAGCACGATCGCTACGAGCAGCTGTTCGGCACACCCCTGAGCACCGATGTCATCGCGATCGCGCAGGCACACGGTCTCGACACCGCAGACGTCGAGACCCGAGACCAACTCGCGGACCGGCTCGCGATGCCGGGACCCTGGGTCGTCCGCGTACGCACCGACCGCGACGAGAACCTCGCCGTCCACCGCTCCCTGCACGAAGCCGTCGCCGCCGCTCTCTGAAACAGCACGAATCGTGCCCGGCACCGGATGTGCTGAAACCAGCACGAATCGTGCCCGGCACCGGATGTGCTGTTGATGGGTCAGGGGCGGAGGATGGCGCCGAGCATCGCCTGGAACTTCGCCTGCGTCTCCGCGAGTTCGGCGAGCGGCTCGCTCTCGGCCACGATGCCGCCGCCGGCGACGAGCCGAGCCGATCGCCGGTCGTCGGCGAACTCGGCACAGCGGATCGCAACCGCCCAGGTGCCGTCCCCCGATGCGTCGACCCACCCCACCGCACCGCCGTACCTGCCGCGCTCGAAACCCTCGACACTCCGGATGAGCGCCAACGCGTCGTCCCTCGGATGGCCGCCGAGCGCCGGCGTCGGCGAGAGAGCGCGCACCAGCTCGACCGACGACGGTGTGGGTGTCGAGAGCATCCCTTCCATCCGCGTGCCGAGGTGCTGGACGTTGGCGACCTGGACGACCGACGGCTCGGCCTCCCAGTCGAGGTAGCTGGCCCAGGGCAGCAGGCGATCGTGCACCTCGTCGATGACGACCCGGTGTTCGATCTGGTTCTTCTCGCTCGCCTGGAGCTCGGCCGCGAGTCGCGCGTCGTTGTCGGGGTCGCCCGTGCGGCGCGTGGTGCCGGCGAGGGGATGGGATCGAACGACCGATCCTTCGACCTCGACCAGCAGCTCGGGACTCGCTCCGACCATGCCGCCGATCGAGTATCGATAGCTCGATCCGAACGTCGCCTTCAGCCGGCGCAGCACCGCGTGCACATCGATGGGTCCGTCGGCCGCGATCTCGATCGGTCGGGCGATGACCGCTTTCGTGAGCGAGCCCGCCCGGACGGCGTCTCGGGCCGCTCGAACGGCGTCGAGATAGTGCTCCACGTCGACGAGCGGCCGCGTCGACCACGAGCGAGCCGCCGGGATCGGTTCGGGCACCGATCGGAGCGCCTCAACCATGAGCTCGTCGGCGTCGCCGTCGTGGCCGACGATCGCAGTGACCCACGAGGTCTCGGCCCGCTTGACCACGGCGACCCTCGGCACGATGAGCGCTGCCGAGGCACCGGGTTCGAACGGGATCGATCCGACGGCGATCGGTCGCGCGCCGGCGATCGGCGAGTCGTGGGGGAGTTCGGCGAGTTGGTCGACTGCAGTGTCGGCGTCGAGGTGGGCCGCGGCGCCGCGACCGGCCACTCCGACCCGATCGCGGACGAACAGCATCCCGTCGTCCGCGGCGATGTCGTTGAGATCGGGGGCGCCGCCGGGGCCGACCACGTCGGACAGCGGTCGGGTGACGGCGCGCAGCCCGGCGAGCGAGCTCACGTCCGCCTCGCGCGATGTCGGGGAATGGCAGGCACGACCCGACGCATCACCCGACACTGCGACGGGTGGCGGTCATCAGCTGGGTGAGACCACCGGTGAGTTGCCGGTGCGAGACGTCGTCGAACCCTGCCTCGCCGAGCATCTCGACGAGACGCTCCGGCGTCGGGAGATAGGCGACGCTCTTGGGCAGGTACGAGTACGCGGGACCGTCCGAGAGCAGTGCGCCGAGCCTCGGCACGACCTTGCCGAAGTAGATGTTGTTGCCCCAGCGAACCACGGGGTTGGGAGGCGTCGACACGTCGAGCAGACCGATGCGACCTCCGGGTCGGACGACCCGGGCGAGCTCGCCGAAGAAGTCGCCGAGGTCGAGCAGGTTCCGGAGAGCGAAGCCGCAGGTGACGCCGTCGACGCTGCCGTCGGGAACGGGAAGGCGCAGGATGTCGGCCTGGACGCGTGGCACGCCCGATCGGTCGGCCGAGAGCATTCCGAAGCTGAGATCGAACGACAGGGGGTGCAGACCCGCGGCCGCGAGATCGATGCAGAGGTCGCCGGTGCCACTCGCCAGGTCGAGCACGGTGCTCCCGGTCGGGAGGGCGAGATCGCGGACGGTGCGCTTGCGCCAGCGCACGTCGAGTCGGAACGAGATGATGCGGTTGAGCCGGTCGTACTTCGGTGCGATGGCGTCGAACATGTCGCGCACCGCCGCGACCTTCTCGTCGCCCTGAGGAAGATCCTCGGTGTCCCAACGCCGGCTCGACATGCGGGTCGGAGCCTACGGCTGCGCTGTCGTCCCCGGCTCTCCGTCCGATTCGCCGTTCGTGTCGCCGTCCGGCTCTCCGTCGGGAGCGACTTCGGTGTGGAGGTCGGGGACCTCGGTCTGCCCGCTGACGAGTCGGTCGAGCTCCTCGACCTCGTCTCGCGCAGCGGCAAGCGCCGTGAGCCGCTCGTCGGCGTTGGCGATGGCCGCGTCGAGCTGGGAGCGAGGCGCCGACTCTTCGAGACCTGCGACGAGTTC
The DNA here is from genome assembly GCA_039185545.1 of Actinomycetota bacterium. Lineage (GTDB taxonomy): Bacteria > Actinomycetota > Acidimicrobiia > Acidimicrobiales > Ilumatobacteraceae > Ilumatobacter_A. The sequence goes on along the minus strand of JBCDAK010000002.1, from coordinate 30,113 downwards.
GCCAATCGTGGTCTCGAGCGCCGCGGTCTGCTCCTCGACGCGATCGATCGCCGCGGTCCGATGGGGCTCGGTCAGCGCAGCCCCGGCCACGAGCTGGTCGTCGAGGGAGATCGCCTGCGCGTCGATGGCCGCCAGCTGGCTGGCGAGGCCGAGTTCTTCGACGCGCGGGTGAGCCCGTGCCGACCGCACGGCCGCGCCGAGTCGGCGGTGCAACTTGGCTTCCCGCGAGTGGGCGCCGGCCCAGCTCGCGGGCGCCGACGACGGCGTGCCCGGTACCACCTGGTTCTGCTCGGCGAACTCGCGGCGTGAACGGAGCGCGAGCGCGACGCCGAAGCCGACCACGCCGATGACGACGGCGGCGAGAAGGAGGTTGATCATCCGGACCCCTGACTCGCGGAGTACAGGATCAACAACGTGATGATCACGGCCAGAGCCAGCGTCACCGCGATGGCGATCTTGACCTTGCTGTACGGACGCTCACCGTGGACCTCGCCGGTGACGCCGTTGATGTACACCTGGAACGGCCGCTGCTCGTAGATGACCGTGAGGAGCCAGATCGGCAAGAGGAGGTGCTTGTAGGTCATCCGCATCCAGTTGACGTCCATCGACCGGATGTCCTGTCGGTCGCCACCGATGTCGCGGCGAATCGTGTGCTCGATCGTCCGCTCCATCTGCGACGTCGCCTCGGGGAGGCACTCCTCGACGTCGTGGTCGTAGGTGCGTGCGAGGTGGCCGGCGGCGTACTCCGACGAGTACGGCTTGGCCCCCTGCGTGGGCCACGGCTCGAGCTTGGCGATGCGCGATCGGTCGAAGCCTTCGTTGGCGAACACGGTCACGTCGTCGAAGGTGTTCGCGACCGTGCCGCGCACCGACGACCAACGGATGCGGGTCTCGGTCCGCCGGTTCTCGCCGTGGCCGACCGTGACCGTGTATGCGTCACCCCGCCGGCCCGTGTAGTTCGTGCGGGTGTCGGCGTCGTAGGTGAAGTACGCCGTGTACACGCTGGAGAACGAGCCGGTCCGCGAGTACTGCTTGAACTCGTTGGGGGCGAACCAGCGTCCGTTGATCCACTCGTCGATCAACCCCTCGGCCGTCGACTCGTCGATCGTGAACGGCAGCACGCCGTCGACCGGGAGTCGATCGGGGGCGTCGTGCACGTCGTCGCGTTGGATCGGTGTCGCGCAGTACGGACACTTCTCCGCGGTGAGGCTGCCCGTGAACGTGGTGTGCCCACCACAGTTCTGACACACGATCTCCTTCTCGTCGTCGAGGAAGTTGTCGGTGTGGGTGACCTTGCCGAGTCGCACCAGACGAAGTGCTTCGCGCAGGTCGTTCTCGCTGACCTGATCGTCGTTCTCGGTGAGCTCGAGTGTCTTCCCGCAGTCGGGGCACTTGAGCATCTGGAGCGTGATGTCGAAGTGGAACTCACCGCCGCAGGCCGGACACGGATACGTCTTGGACCTCTCCGTGACATGGCGCATCGCTCGATCGAGTTCGGCCTCGGACTGGGCCGCCGATCCCTTTCGGAGGATGTCGGCGGGGTCGGCACCCGACGCCGGACTCGGCGGCGATCCGGACGGAGTCGGCAGTGGCGGCGGTCCGGACAGAGGTGGTGGACCGGCAGCCGATGCCGGGTCGGGAAGTGGCGGCGGAGCGCCGGTCGGCTCCGGGTCGGGGAGTGGCGGTGGCCCGGATGGCGGCGGTGGCTGGTCGGCCACCCGTCAGCTCCCGCCGGCCGGCGGAGCGGGCGGCGGGCCGTCGGGGACCGGTGGCGGGGTGGGTGCGCTCGGAGGCATCGGCGGCGGAGTGGCGAAGATCGCCTGCAGCTCGGGCACGGTCTGGGCGGGCGCCCACCCCGCCATGCCCTGAGCCCACACGAGCGTCTGGCCGGTGACCTGACCGTTCTGGATGCCCGCCTGCATCTGCGCCATGTTGTACGGACCGCCGGCCTGGCCGCCGTGGTCGACGTGGAACAGTGTCTGTCCCGGGAGCGGTGGGGGAGCGGCCGTTGCGGCGGGAGCGGCCTGCGGCTGGGCTGCAGCAGCGCCTCCCATGCCCATGCCGCCCATCTGGTTGGCCATCTGGCCTGCCATGGCGACGCCCATCCCCATCTGCATCATGTCGCCCATCACCGAGCCGCCCTCGTTCTGCGCGGCGGCGAGCATCGCGTCGGCGGCCTGGGCCTGCTGGTACTTGTTCAGGTCGACGTTCTCGACGAAGCCCGATGCCTCGACGCCCTTCGCGACGCCCCGGGTCATCGCCTGGGTGATCTCGTCGGGCAGCGAGATGTTCATCGTGATGTCGGGGATGGCGAGGCCGAATTCGTCGTCGACGCGATCCTCGACGAACTCGCGCAGCTTGCCCGACAGCTCGACCTGGCGGCCCTGCAGATCGATGGCACCGAGTCCCGTCTCGAGCACCATGTCGGAGAACGCCATCGAGATGACCCGACGGAGCAGCTCGGTGACCTCCTCGGCCTCGACCGCCGAGTCGGTGCCGATGACCTCGCGGAGGAAGATCTCGATGTCCTCGACCTTCACGACGCAGAGTCCGTTCGCTCGGACCTGGACCATCTGGAAATCGGGGTCGCGGACGGTGACCGGCTGTGGCGTCCCCCACCGGATGTCGGTGACGGGCCGCGTGTTGATGAAGTACACCTCCGACCGGAACGGGCTGTCGAAGCCGTGCTTCCAGCCCTGGAGCGTCGACAGGATGGGCAGGTTCTCGCTGACCAGTTCGTAGTGGCCGGGTTCGAACTGGTCGGCCAGCGCTCCCCGGTAGACGAAGACGGCCCGCTGGCCTTCGCGCACGATGAGCTGTGCGCCGTTCTTGATCTCGTTCTGGTACCGGGGGAACCGCCAGGCGAGCGTCGACCGCGAGTCGTCGATCCACTCGATGATGTCGACGAGTTCGCCCTTCAGTTTGTCGAGGAGACCCATACGGCGAATCTAGATCACCGAGTCGCCGGTCCACCCGGGACACCGACCCCGTTTCACCGTTGCGAGTGTCAAGATCTCGTCATGGAGATCCAGCTTCGTCACAACCCGTCGTTCTGCGTCGCCCGTGCCCTGCTCGGCCCCGGGGAGTCGATCCGCGCCGAGAGCGGGGCGATGATGGCCATGGCGGCCGACACGGCGGTCGACGCCAAGATGGAGGGCGGGCTCATGAAAGGCCTCAAGCGGTCGGTGCTCGGCGGCGAGTCGCTGTTCATCACGTCGGCCACCGCGGGCGCCCACGGCGGGTGGATCGACCTGGCGCCTGCACTTCCCGGAGACATCACGCTCTTCGAGATCACGCCCGATCAGCCGCTGCTCATCCAGAAGGGGTCCTTCCTGTGCGCCGAGAACGGCGTCGAGATCGACACGAGGTGGGGTGGGATGCGGAACCTGTTCGGCGGTGAAGGCGGATTTCTCCTCCATGCGACGGGACAGGGCAAGGTCGTCGTCGCCTGCTACGGCGCGCTCGATCGGTTCGAGCTCGCGCCCGGCCAGGAGATCATCGTCGACACGAATCACATGGTGGCGTTCAGCGAGACCGTCACGATGGAGTTGAAGCGGGTGTCGGAGGGCAACTGGAAGTCGATGAAGAGCGGCGAGGGACTCGTGTTCCGGTTCACCGGTCCCGGCGAATTGGTGATGCAGTCGCGGAATCCCGACGACATCGTCAAGTACGTCGCCGCCAACATGCCGGGCGCTCGCAACTAGCCGGACACACGGTGTCTGACACCGTGTGTCCCGACTGCCCGGGGGAAACCGCCACGCAACGTGAAGCTGGTCCACTCCAGCGAGCTGTGTCTATCATCACGGCGCGAGGGGGTCGCGGTACGGGAGTGACGGGTCACGGTCGCGCCTCGGCTCACGCAGGCACACCGACGTGGCTCGGAGGAATCGATGGCAGTGATCGGACCACGGGAGATCGCCGCGGCGACGCGCGTGCTCGCGAGGGGAGACCTCGCCCGCTACTACACCTCCGGCGAGTCGGAGACGTCGAAGTTCGAACGAGAACTGGGCGCCGCCATGGGCACCCAGCATGCGCTCGCGGTGAACAGCGGCACCTCCGCGCTGATCTGTGCGCTCGTGGGAGCCTCGATCGGGCCGGGCGACGAGGTCCTGGTGCCGGCCTACACGTGGGTCTCGACGGCCGCCGCGGTCATCTCGGTCGGCGCGGTGCCGGTCCTGGTCGACATCGACGAGAGCCTGACCATCGATCCGATCGACATCAAGGCGCGCCTCACCGGTCGGACCAGGGCGATCATCCCGGTCCACATGATCAACCTGGTCGCCGACATGGAAGCCATCGCCGCGATCGCCCAGGAGCACGACCTGATCGTGATCGAGGACTCGTGCCAAGCGATCGGCGTGACGTATCGAGGACGTCGCGCCGGCACGATCGGCGACGTCGGCGTGTACAGCTTCAATCAGCACAAGAACCTGCGCTCCGGCGAGGGTGGTGCTCTCGTCACCGACGACCCCCGCATCTTCGCCCGAGCGGGCATGTACCACGACGTCGGGAGCTACGAACGGAGCGAGCAGTTCGAGTTCGACGAGCCCGCCTTCGTCGGAGTCAACTCTCGCATGCCGGAGCTGTCGGCGGCGATCCTTCGCCCTCAGCTCCGTCGTCTCGACAAGCTCATCGGCCGGCTGACGAAACGGCGGTCCATGGTCGTCGAGCGAATCGAGTCGTCGGGCGATCCGGGAATGTGGATCGCCGAGCACCACGACCCGACGGCAGCGGTCGGAGTCGCGATCGCCTTCGACGATCCCGACCGAGCCGCCGCCTTCGGCGCGGTCAAGGGCGCCCGACGTCTCAGCGACACCGGCCGGCACGTGTACACGAACTGGCAGTCGATCCTGTCGAAGCACCCGCAGCACCCCCGGCTCGATCCGTACGCGTGGAACGACCGCGACATCACGTACGACGACGACACCTGCGCACGAACGTTGGAGATCCTCGATCGGACCTGCACGGTCGACCTCGCGCCCGAACTGCCGACCAAGGTCTTCGAGTTGCTCCTGCGACGGTTGGGAGGATCGGAGTGACGATCCGGTCGGCCCAGCAGGTCGACGACGGAGGGGTGATCAGGACCGACGTGGCGGTCGTCGGCAGCGGCGCAGCCGGCATCACCCTCGCGCGGTGCCTCGAGGGCACCGGCGTCGACACGCTCGTGCTCGAAGCCGGCGGCGAGAAGCGCGACCGCGATGCCGAGGCCGGCAGCTTCCACGTGACGCACCTCGGCGCGCCGGCACGCAATCAGATCGAGGACCGGGGCCGGTGGTTCGGCGGGTCGATGAACCTCTGGTTCGGGCGGATCGCCCTGCCCGACGCGATCGACTTCGCCCGACGCGGGTGGGTCCCGCACAGCGGTTGGCCGCTGGAACCGGAGTCGCTGACCGACTGGATGACCGTCGCCGCCGACATCCTCGAGGTCCCTCACTTCGACAAGTTCGATCTGTCGACGTGGCCGTCCAACGAGTCGGTGAGCACGTTCTCCGACACCTCTGATCTCGACCTGCGGGCCTTCTTCTGGGCGGGAGCGCCGGACATGGCCGCGACGGCGCGTTCCGGCATCGACGAGTCGAGTTCCGTCGTCCTGCTGACGGAGGCGACCGCGCAGGAACTGGTCGTCGACGCTTCCGATCGGGTGTCGTCGATCCGGGTCGTCGGCCCGGGGGGTCGCCGTTTCACGGTCGAGGCCTCCGAGTTCGTTCTCGCCGCAGGGGGCTTCGAGAATCCTCGGCTGCTCCTGGCGTCCCGCGGTCGCTTCGACGCCGGTCTCGGGAACCAGCACGACAACGTGGGCCGGTACTACCTCGACCATCCCCGCGGAGAGGGGTCGGCGCGAGTCGACATCCGCGAGCTGACGCCGAGCCAGCGAGCCGTCTTCGACCTGCTCGACGAGAAGGCCGATGGTCCGTTCGGCCCGACCCAACTCCGCGTGGTGTTCCCCGAACACGTCCAACGTTCCGAGGAGCTGTTGAACCACAGCTTGCACGGGTACCTGCTGTCCGACGCCCACTACAGCCCGGGCTACCTGAGCTTCCAACGCCTCCGGGAGCGGGTGGCGCAGCGGGACCTCGCGAACCCCGCCGATGTGGCGCGGGACCTCGCCCGGATGGTCCGTCACGTCCCGGAGCTGGTCGAGCTCGCGACGGGGCGAGCCACACCGACCCGGTTCGTCGTCGTCGATCAGATGGAACAGGAGCCAGACCGCGACAGCCGGGTGACGGTCGACCATCGAGACGTCGATCGCTTCGGCTTGCCGCGCGTCTCGGTCGACTGGCGGATCGGCGAGTCCACGCGACGATCGCAACGGCGGATGCACGAGCTCTTCGAGGGTGCGTTGAAGTCGGTCGGCGTCTCCACGTTCTCGAGCGACGTTCTCGATCACCCGGGTGACGAGCCGGAGATGCTCGACATGAAGCACCCGACCGGGACCACGCGCATGAGCGCGTCGCCGCGCGACGGCGTCGTCGATGCCGACGGTCGGGTGCACGGTGTGGGCAACCTGTTCGTCGTCGGGAGCTCCACGTTCCCGACGGCCGGCCACTTCAATCCGACACTCCTCATCGTCGCCCTGGCGGCGCGGCTCGCCGATCACCTCCATCAACGGGCGGGGCGCTCGGCGCACATCGAGCGACCGCTCCCTCGAGCGGCAGCGGCCGATCCGGTCGAGCCGGAGCTGGGTTGACAACGCGTCGAACCGCCTGGGAGCCTGATCCCTTGGCGGCGAAGCGCGGCATCGGGACGCTCGTGCGCGGCTCGACGGAGTCGGTGTTCCTGTCCACCGCCGATGGGCCACCGCTCACCTACGCCGAGGTGGACGATCGAATCGACCGGCTCGCGGGGTGGCTCGTCGCCAACGGAATCGGTCCGGGCGACCGCATCGCGATCCAGATGGGCAATCGGCCGGAGGTCGCGATCGCCATGTTCGCTGCCGCTCGGATCGGCGCGATCTTCGTGGTGCTGAACGAGGAACTCCGCCCGCACGGGCTCGCCAAGATCTTCGCGCAGGCGGAGCCGAGAGTCTTCGTGGCCGACGACTCGACCCGAACCGACGCCGTCGACGCCGACGTGCGCATCTGCTGTGGCGCCGCCGATGGTGGGTGGATTCGGTTCGACGACGCGCTCGCCCACGATCCGATCGACGAGGTGCCGGAGTTCTCCGTGGACGATCCCGCGTGCCTCGTGTTCACGTCGGGGTCGACCGGATCGCCTCGCGGGGTCACGCTCTCCCACGAGAACATCACCTTCGTCGTCGATGCCATCCAGCGGCGGCTCGGGTACCGCGCCGACGACGTCGTCGGCGGCTTCCTGCCGCTCTCGTTCGACTACGGGCTGTACCAGGTCTTCCTGGCCGCCCTGGCCGGCGCCAACCTGTTCATCGGTCATCCGGGCATGGTCGGTCCCCGGCTGCCACGCGTGTTGGAGACGGCGGGCATCACGGTGCTGCCGGGAGTTCCGACCCTGTACTCGGCGCTCATCGCCCTGCACTCCCGGCGGCCGTTCGAGCTGCCGTCGCTGCGCGCGATCACCAACACGGGCCAGCGCCTCCCCGGCGCACACATCGAACGGCTCGGTGAGATGTTCCCCGACCTCCGCGTGTTCGTGATGTACGGCTTGACGGAGTGCAAGCGCGTGTCGATCCTGCTGCCCGAGGAGCTGGCCGATCACGGAGACTCCGTCGGCCGCCCTCTCGACGGCACCGAGGTGTACGCGGTCGACGAGTCCGGAGCGCGCCGTCCGGCCGGTGTCGCCGGCGAGTTGGTGGTCACCGGCCCGCACGTCGCGTACCACGGGTACTGGAGAGCGCCCGACGAGACACGGGCCCGGTACCGGCCGGGACCCGATGGACGTCGCGAGTCGATCGAGCTGTTCACCGGCGACATGGGCTTCGTCGACGACGAGGGGTTCGTGCACTTCGCCGCCCGCGCCGACGACCTGCTGAAGCACCGCGGCCACCGGATCTCCCCGATCGAGATCGAAGAGGAGGCGTCGAGGATCCGGGGTGTCGTCGAAGCATGTGTGGTACTCGACGGATCGAACGACCGGTTGCATCTCGTCGCTCGCCGATCCGACGAGGAGCTGACCGGGACCGCGATGCTCGCCGACCTCGCCGACAAGCTGGAACCGGCGAAGGTCCCCGACGAGGTGCACTTCGTCGATGAACTGCCACGGTCGATGAACGGGAAGACGGATCGAGCAGCGCTCACCACGTGGATCACGAGCGGGGCGCCGTGACGCCTCAGCTCCGCCCCGCAGAGATGGCCATGCTCGACGACGTCCCCACCCCCTACTACGCGTACGACCTCGACGTGGCCGAACGGAGGGTCTCCGAGTTGCTCGCGCTCCTGCCCGCGGACTCCGAGTTGTTCTATTCGTTCAAGGCGAATCCGCTGCCGGGACTCGTCTCCGCGATCGGGTCCGCGGGGGCGCGAGCTGACCTCACCTCGCCGGGCGAGATCCGTGCCGCCGAGGTCGCGGGGGTCGATCTGTCGACGGCGCTCTACGGCGGTCCGGGCAAGAACACCGCCGAGCTGTCGGGGGCACTGCTCGCCGGTGTGCGGACCTTCTCGATCGAATCGCTCCACGACCTCGACGCACTGAACGCGGCAGTCGGCGAGGCGGGGGTCGAGGTCGAGGTGCTCCTCCGCGTCAACCCGGCCGAACCCCCGCGAGCCAAGCTGGCGATGTCGGGCGTCGCGAGCCAGTTCGGGTTCGAGGAAGAAGATCTTCGGGACCACGGCCCTTTGACCACCGCCGCAGGAGTGTCGGTCATCGGGTTCCACATCTACTGGGGGACCCAGATCGGAGGCTCCGACGAGCTGGCGGCCTGCTTCTCGAATGCGATCGACGCCGCCGATTCGCTGGCGGTGGCGCTCGGCGTCGACCTCCGGGTGGTGAATCTGGGGGGAGGGTTCCCGTGGCCGTATGCGGTCGACGGGGTGGGGCCCGATCTCGCGCCGCTCCGGGAGTCGCTCGACGAGCTCCGTTCGCGCGGGACTCCCGCGGGTGAGGCCACGTGGTGGTTCGAGGCGGGCCGATACTGCGTCGCCTCCGCCGGCCGGCTGGTCTCGACCGTGATGGATCGGAAGCGCTCCAAGGACCGGGAGTTCGTGATCCTCGACAGCGGGATCAATCACCTCGGTGGGATGACCGGGCTGGGGCGGATCCCCCGGTTCGCCGTCGATCTGCGCCCGCCGGAGGGGCGAGTGGGTGATCCGGTCACCGTCGATCTCGTCGGCCAGTTGTGTACACCCCTCGATCTCGTCGGACGCAAGGTCGAGATCCCCTCCGATCTCGAGGTCGGTGATCCCGTGGTGGTTCCCAACGTCGGCGCGTACGGGGCCTCGGGCAGCTTGACGAACTTCCTCAGTCGCCCGGCCGCCCTCGAGGTGTGCCATCGCGACGGCCGGGTACTGTCGGTCGAGCAGCTCTCGACCGGTCATGTCAGCGTCTCCGCACCGCCTCTACGATCAGGATCCTCATGAGTGGTACCGACGACCGAAGTGACACGGAAGGCCGGTTGCAGAGTGTGGCTCGGCCGCACCTGAAGTTCGTCGACTCCGACCACATCGATCCGTCCGCCGACCTCGGCGAGCTCGGCCTCGACTCCATGGCCACCATCGCCTTGCTCGTCGACGTCGAGGACGAGTTCTCCATCGAGATCCCGGAAGACCTGCTCGAGGACGACACCTTCTCGACACTGGCCTCGCTCGCCGCTGTGGTCGACGGCCTGCGAGCCCCTGCCTGAGGATGTCGAGCGGCGTCACGCTCGAGGCGCACACAGGGCAGCCGACCCCCGTCGAGCTCGACGAGTGGGCCGAGTACCTCGCGTCGGCGGTTCGGCGTGGGTTCTTCGGCGATCTCGGCGTCGGCGAGTCCGCCGACGACTGGACGGCACTCATGCGTCAGTGGTGGGCCACCAACCCGTATGTCGACGACACCACGACGGTCGCGTTGCTGCTGCGGTCCGACGGGCGGGTCGTTGGCTTCCACGGCCTGATCCCGGTCGAGTACTCGCTGAACGGCGACCCACTCCCGACGTTGATGGCGACGACGTTCGTCGTCGACCCCGAGTTCCGGGGGCACTCGATGAAGGTCTTCCGGCGCGTCGCGAAGCTCGGCGCACGGAACCAGATCGTCGACGGGTCGGCCACGGAGGACATGCGCGCCGTGTTGGATGCGGCCGGCTGGTCGTTCGCCGCCGGCGAGGTGTCGAGGTCGGTCGTGGTGCAACCGCGTGGTCTCGTCGCTCGGCTGCGATCGATCGCGTTGATCGCAGCACGCTGGGCGGTGCGTCCGGACGCGGTGTCCCTGCCACCCGGCACGCGCTGGGTGACCGGCCCGGGGCACGACGACGACACGCAGGCCGCGGCGGACGACGTCGTTCGGCCGCCGACCGAGCGCCGATTCGTCGAGTGGATCATGTCGAACGGAGCGCACCCGCGCGTGTACGTCGGCCTGGCCGATGCGCAGGGTGGTCGTCTCGGACACGCGGTCCTCGAGTACCGGATGCGGTCGCTCGGGACCTGTGTGGTGCGGGCGGTCGACGGTGCAGGTACGGACGGGTCGGTCTCGCTGTCGGACCTGTTGATGGCGGCCGCCGCGAACCCGGTCGCCGCCGGCCTGCCAGCGGGTGCCGCCGTGCTGCGTTGGTCCGAACTCGACGGACCCGGCGAGGGCGCAGCGGCCGATGACACCCGCCGGATCTACTACCGGTTGCCCGCCGCTCTCGACGACCGTCCCCGTGAGGCCCGGGCGACCGAGAGCGACGACGTCTGGTTCTAGGTGGCCGACACGTCACTCGTAGTAGCGGAAGATGACGTTCGCGACGCAGGACGGCTTGGCGGCGCCCTCCACTTCGAACGTGAACTCCATCGTGACCTGCGCGCCGCCGGCGATGTCATCGACGTTGACGAGCTTGGCCCCGAGGCGAAGGTTGGCGCCGACGGGAACGGGTGCCGGGAACCGGACCTTCTCGGTGCCGTAGTTGACGCCCATCGAGATGCCGGACACGCCGAAGATCTGTGGCGACAGCATCGGGCCGAGCGACAGCGTGAGGTAGCCGTGAGCGATCGGGCCACCGAAGGGGCCGGCGTTGGCCTTCTCGATGTCGACGTGGATCCACTGATGGTCGCCGGTCGCGTCGGCGAACGTGTTGACCTGTTCCTGGGTGATCGCCGTGTACGGCGAGTAGCCGAGGTGCTCCCCGACGAGCTCCTTCAGTCCGGCGATGCCCTCGATCATGCGTGTCATGGCGGCGATGTTGGCAGACTCGGCCCGTGAGCGACGTGTCGCCAGACGAGCCCGATGGCCCGGTCGGCGCGGTCGACGACGGAGCGCCGCAGCACCGCTCGGGATTCGTGACGTTCGTCGGTCGACCCAACGTCGGCAAGTCGTCGCTCGTCAACGCGATCTGCGGTCGCAAGATCTCGATCGTGAGCGACAAGCCCCAGACGACTCGCCATCGGATCATGGGGGTACTCACGCGGCCCGACACCCAGATCGTCTTCGTCGACACGCCGGGCCTGCACAAGCCGGTCACCGCGCTCGGCGAGCGGGTCAACGCCACGGCGCTCGACAGTGTCGAGGGGTCCGACGGAGACGTCGACGTGACGGCGCTGGTGCTCGACGCGACGAAGGCGTTCGGGTCCGGCGACCGCTGGGTGGCCGACAAGCTCGATGTCGAGTCCTCGATCGTCGTGGTCAACAAGATCGACGTCGCCAAGCCGCACCAGGTCCTCGAGATGTTGGCGGCCGCCGGCGAGCTCGGTGCTCGCGAGTACTTCCCCGTGTCGGCGCGCACCGGCGAGGGGACCGGCGCGCTCGTCGATCATCTGACCGAGTCGTTGCCGCCGGGACCGAAGTACTTCCCCGACGATGAGGTGAGCGACCTCCCGGAGGAGCGGCGAGTGGCCGAGCTCGTCCGCGAACAACTGCTCGCCGTGACCCGCGACGAACTGCCGTACTCGATCGCGACCCGCGTGGCCGAGTGGGAGTGGCCGCGGGTGCGGGTCGACATCGTCGTCGAGCGCGAGTCGCAGAAGGGCATGGTCATCGGCAAGGGCGGACGCGTCCTCAAACAGGTCGGGACCAAGGTGCGCGAGCAGATGGATCCGGGGGTATTCCTCGAGCTGCGGGTGGTCGTCGACAAGGACTGGCAGAGGCGTCCGGACCGGGTCGAACGTCTGGGGTACTGACCCGGGTGCGCCCGATCAGGGCCCGATGACCAGCTCGGCGTCTCCCTCGTCGAGGTCGAGGCACTGGTTGTCCCGATGCACGAGGTCGCTCACGTCCCACACGAACAGCCCGACCCGGCATCGCTCCCAGCGGTTTCCCACCACGGTCGCCCCGGTGGCGCCCGAGCGCACGACGCACCCCGAGTCACCGTCGACCACCCAGTTCCCGTCGACCACGGCGTCGGTGCCGCCGATCACGTCGATCGCTCGCACCGACCGTGAGATCCGGTTGGCGTGCGCATGGGTCTGGTGGCTGCGAACGAGTGAGATCGCCGCCCATCCCGACTCGATCGAACAGCCGACGACGTTGCCACCTTCGACGTCGAGGAGCTCGACACCGAGCTGATGGCCATCGGCGCGGCATGTGTCGATCAGCGGCCGAGCCGCGGCGACGACTCGGATGCCGGACTCGGATGGCGCCCCGTCGAGTTCGCATCTCGCGATCGACACGTCATCGGCACCCTCGACGTCGATGCCCCGAGCGGCCACCGCCCGAACCGACGCCGTGTCTCCGGTGATGGCGAGACGGCCGACGATCCGGCAACCGAGCAGATGGGCGCCGTCGCCGGCGATCCGGCACACCGGAGCGTTCCCGTCGGAGGTGAGCGGCCGGGAGCCCACGACGGCGAGATGCTCGGCGCCGCTGCGGTGGCCGAGCACGAGCGTGGATCGACCGTCGGCCGAGGTCTCGGGATCGACGGCGACCACGGTGCGCTCCGGTCCGAGCCCTCGTACGGTCACGCCGTCGGGAACCTGCGCCGGACCGAGGTAGGTCGCCTCACCGAGGCGGACGATCTGACCCGGGGTCGCCCGGGCGAGAAGTGGAGCCAGCGGGATCGGTTCGTCGTCAGTCGCCGGGAAGAGCGGGATCGACTCGACCTGGTGGTCGAGGGTCAGGCGGTACACGTCGACGCCGATCCGATCGCCGTCGAAGTCGGTCGGCGGAGGACGTCGGTCGATCAGGAGACCGCTCTCGTCCTGCTCCCACGAGAGGTCGGATTCGGCTGCGCTCCCGGCGAGATCGACGGTGGCGATCGGTGTGGTCGCACGGCGGAGCGATGCGACCCGACCGCGACGCGTCACGTCGATCACGAGCAGCTCCCGTTCGTCGGTGTGATCTCGTGACGCCGTGAGGAGTCGGACGTCGCGATCACCCCAGTCGGTTCGGGGCGCCGCCCGGCCGATGACCTCGCCGTGGCGGCGGATCCACGATCCGGCGTCGCGGAGCGGATCGGACTGCTCCCGTGGGATCGTCCCGTCGGGTCCCGGCGCCAGATCGATGACCAGGGTGCCGCCCTTCGCAGAGACCTCGGTGAACAGATCGACGATCTCGACGCCGGTGAGGTGGTGGTCGCTGCGGCGGGTTCGATTCGGACCGCCTCCCCGGCCGACGGGCCGCACGATGGTCCAGGGTTCGGTCGACGTCCCGTCGGGGAGGTGATCGACGACTCCCGCGGGCCGGGCGTGGCGTCCTTCGGCGGCGATCGGCCCGTCTCCGCGTCGCCAGACGAAGCCGGCACCCAGATGGTCGACGGCGGCGGCCACCTCGGCGGTCGCGTTCGGCGCATCGTCCACCGGGGCGGAGCCGGTCTCGACGCCGACGTCGAGCCCCCGCGCACGCAGCGCGACGGCGAGCTCCCCGGCCACGTCGAGCGCATGGCCCCGGTCGCTGAGCCGACGATCGGAACCGGGGCTCGGCCACCACCTCCACCCGTCGGCGCCGTCCGCCACCACGATCGCGAACCCTGCGCCCGCGTCGACCGCGAGGTCGGCCCACGTGGCGGCGTCGAATCGGCTGAAATCGAGCAGGTCGGCGAAGTCGTCGTAGGACTCGACGTGGCCCCACCGATCGCGGTGATGGGCGACCACTTCCGGGGCGACCGCATCGGTCGGACCCTCGAGCAGCCGACCGTACCGGGAGCCGTCGGCCCCGGACGGAGCCCATGACGGCACCACGGCGAGTGACAGATCGAACCGGACACCGAACCGACGGCCTGCCGATCGTCCCGCCGAGACCGTCACGAGACGTGAGTCTCGCGCGCCGGGCGTCGGCGCGCCGATAGCGTCGCCGCGTGACCCCCACCGAGAGCGTGCGTGAGCGCTCGGATCTCCGCAATCTGGCCATCGTGGCCCACGTCGACCACGGGAAGACCACTCTCGTCGACGCCCTCCTGCACCAGTCCGGCGCGTTCCGCGCCAACGAGGACGTCGCCGAGCGCGTGATGGACTCGATGGACCTCGAGCGCGAGAAGGGCATCACGATCCTCGCCAAGAACACCTCTCTCGTCTGGCGCGACCGGCGCGACGACACCGACGTGACGCTCAACATCGTCGACACCCCTGGCCACGCCGACTTCGGCGGCGAGGTCGAGCGGGCGCTCACGATGGTCGACGGCATCGTCCTGCTGGTCGACTCGGCCGAGGGGCCTCTCCCGCAGACGAGGTTCGTGCTGCGCAAGGCGCTCGCCCGCGACCTCCCCGTGATCCTGGCCATCAACAAGCTCGACCGTCCCGACGCTCGCGTCGAGGAGGTGGTCGACGAGGTGTACGAGCTGTTCTTCGATCTCGACGCCCGGGACGATCAAGTCGAGTTCCCGATCGTCTACTGCTCGGGACGCAGCGGTTGGGCGACGATCGATCTCGACGAAGCGCGGACGTGGGCCTCGGCGGCCGACGACAGCGACGTCCTCGCGGAGGCTGACCTGCAGCCGCTCGCCGAGGCGCTCCTCGACACCATCCCGGCACCGACGTACCACGACGGCGCGCCGCTGCAGGCGTGGGTCACCAACCTCGATGCCTCGCCCTACCTCGGTCGTTTGGCGCTGCTGCGCATCGTCGAGGGCGAGATCCGCAAGGGTCAGTCGGTCGCCTGGTGTCGACGCGACGGGACGATCAGCCGGGCGAAGATCGCGGAGCTGTTCCTCACCGAGCACCTCACTCGAGTGCCGGTCGAGTCGGCCAGGCAGGGAGACCTCGTCGCCGTTGCGGGGATCGACGACGTCTTCATCGGGGAGACGCTCGCCGACCCCGAGAACCCGACCGCGTTGCCACTCATCACCGTCGACGAACCGGCGCTCTCGATGACGGTGGGGATCAACACCTCGCCCCTCGCCGGCCGCGAGGGCGACAAGCTCACCGCCCGGCTGGTCAAGAACCGGCTCGACGCCGAGCTGGTCGGCAACGTGTCCGTCCGGCTCGAACCCACCGATCGCCCCGACGCCTGGGAAGTCCAGGCCCGGGGGGAGCTCCAGCTGGCGATCCTGGTCGAACAGATGCGACGCGAGGGCTTCGAGCTCACCGTCGGCAAGCCGGTCGTTCTCACGACCGAGGTCGACGGCGTGGTCCACGAGCCCGTCGAACGCGTCACGATCGACATCCCCGACGAACACGTCGGTGCGGTCACCCAGCTGCTCGCATCGAGGAAGGGTCGGATGCAGAACATGACCGGTTCGGGCTGGGTCCGTCTCGACTATCTCGTGCCGTCGCGGGGGTTGATCGGCCTGCGGACCGAGTTCCTCACCGAGACCCGCGGCACCGGTGTGCTGTTCCACACGTTCGAGGGGCACGAGCCGTGGGCGGGCGAGATCCGCGCTCGTGCGCAGGGTGTCCTGGTGGCCGACCGAACCGGTCCGGCGACCACGTACGCGATGCTCAACCTGCAGGACCGGTCCACGCTCATGGTCCCGCCCGGCACCGAGGTGTACTGCGGGATGATCGTCGGAGAGAACAGCCGAGCGGGTGACATGGACGTGAACATCTGCAAGGAGAAGAAGCTCACCAACGTGCGAGCCTCGTCGGCCGACGAGACGGTCAAGCTGACGCCGCCTCTGCAGCTGTCGCTCGAGGCAGCGCTCGAGTTCATCGACGTCGACGAATGCGTCGAGGTCACGCCGAGCAGCATCCGCTTGCGCAAGGTCGAACTCGATCCGACCGTTCGCGCCCAGCTCGCCAAGCGCCGCACGGCCGCTGCAGCCGCGGTCTGACATCACGCCTGGGGTCAGACCCAGAACGTGATGCGTCACGCCTGGGGTCAGACCCAGAACGTGATGCGTCACGCCTGGGGTCAGACCCAGAACGTGATGCGTCACGCCTGGGGTCAGACCCAGAACGTGATGCTGCCGACGCATCACGACTGAACCGGTCGTCGGGCCGACGCCTAACGTCGCCGCCATGAAGCTGTCGATGATGATCAACTACTCGGGCGACTTCCACGCCGACGTCCAGAAGGTCGTGGAGCTCGAGAAGGCCGGGCTCGACGTGGTGTGGGTGCCCGAGGCGTACAGCTTCGACGCCGTTTCCCAGATGGGGTACCTCGCGGCCAAGACCGAGACGATCGAGATCGGCTCGGCGATCATGAACGTGTTCTCCCGCACGGCCACGTGCATGGCCCAGACCGCTGCCGGACTCGACTTCGTGTCGGGCGGACGCTTCATCCTCGGTCTCGGCGCCTCGGGCCCGCAGGTCATCGAAGGCTTCCACGGGGTTCCGTACGAGAAGCCGATGCCGCGTATCCGCGACTACATCAACGTGTGCCGCATGACGCTCAAGCGCGAGCGGGTGGTCTACGACGGCCCGACCGTTCAGGTCCCGCTGCCCGAGGGGCAGGGCACCGGCCTCGGCAAGCCGTTGAAGATCATCAATCATCCGGTGCGCGAGGACCTGCCGATCTTCTGGGCGAGCTTGATGGGCCTCTCGGTCACCGCGACGGCCCAACACGCCGACGGCTGGTTGCCGATCTTCTTCGATCCCGAGAAGTTCCACAACGTGTGGGGCGACGAGATCAAGAAGGGCACCGCCGAGCGCGATGCCGACCTCGGTCCGTTGCAGATCTCGGCCGGCGGCATGGTCGCCATCGGTGACGACCTCGTGGGCGAGAAGGCGTCGCAGATCCTCGACTTCTCGCGGCCCAGCGTGGCGCTGTACGTGGGCGGCATGGGCGCCCGTGACAAGAACTTCTACAACACGATCATGCAGAAGTACGGCTACGTCGACGAGGCCATCGAGATCCAGGATCTGTACCTCGACGGCAAGAAGGACGAGGCCGCTGCGGTGGTGCCCGAGGAGATGCTCGCCAACACCAACCTCATCGGACCGAAGAGCCTGGTGAAGGAGCGGATCGCCGCCTACAAGGAGGCAGGCGTCACGCACCTCAGCGTCAACCCGGTCGGTGCCGACCCGGTCTCGACCATCGAAGAGCTGAAGACCCTCATCGACTGACCGCTCATCGATCTCGTCAACGTGTGACGCCACAGCTGTGACACGCGTTCATCAGGTGGATGGTTCGTGCGATGGATGGTGAGGTCGCCCGGAGTCGGGAACCGGTTCGACTCACGTGACGTCCAATCACCATGAGGGTGATGCAGACCGACCGACGGCGTCGTGCTCGGAGCGTCGGTGGAACGATCGCAGCGGTCGCAGTGGTGCTCGCCGCGTGCGGGAGCGACGAGAGCGCTGCTCCGGGTGGTGAGTCGCCACCCGACAGTGGATCGCCCGCCGATCCGGGGAATCCGTCCGATCCGGAGACCTCGCCGTCGACGACGGTCTTCGTCGGCGACGGGTGGATCGGCGGCGAACCCGACTGGGGTGGCGGGGGTGTCAGGGGCTCGACGGACGAACTCGGGATGGAGATGGATGCGTCTGCCGGCGACGAGGTGCTCGTCGCCGACGCATCGGGCGGGAGGCGCGCCGACGGGGCATCGGTCGACCTGTCCGGTCCGGTCCCGGAGCCGATTCCCGGCCCGATCGACGAGTCGCCCCTCCGGGCGGGCAGCGTCGACGACAACGTCGACGTCGACGACTTCCTCGCCTACCTCGACCGGGTGGGCTCACTCGGCATCGAAGGCCGGCCGATCGACTTGACGGGGCGCATCGTCGTCGAGGTCGTCGACGGAGACGGAGCACCGGTGCCGGGGATCTCGATCGTGCCGTCGTTCACGCCGTCAAGTGCGACCGAGGCGACGCCGATGCGGGAGATCCGCACGACGGCCGACGGCACCGTCCGGTACTTCCCGGGTCTCGACGGGCTCGACGGTCCGGACGGTGTCGAGCCGGACACGTCCATCACGTTCTCGATCGAGGGATCCGATGAGAACGTGACCGCGTTGCCCGGCGACACGGTCACGCTCGTGGTCGAGTCCTCGGCAGACGTCGCGTCGCCGGTTCCGCTCGACGTGCTGTTCCTGCTCGACGCAACGGGCTCGATGGCCGACGAGATCGACCGCCTGAAGGACACCATCGACCAGGTCGCCGATCAGGTCAACGCTCTCGATCCCCGCCCCGACGTGCGGTTCGCCATGACCCTCTACCGAGACGAAGGCGATGCGTTCGTGACCTCGACCCACGACTTCACCGGCGACGTCGAGGCGTTCCGGTCTGCCTTGTCCGACGCGGTGGCCGACGGTGGGGGTGACTACCCGGAGGCGCTCGACGAGGGCCTGGCCGAGGCGCTGTCAGCGCCAGCGTGGCGCGAGCCGTCCGAGGCGGTTCAGCTCGTCTTCGTGGTCGCCGATGCACCGCCTCAGGTCTCTCGACAGGTCGACGTCCCGTACACCTCGTCGATGAGGGAGGCCGTCTCACGCGGTATCAAGGTGCTTCCCGTCGCGTCGTCGGAGTCCGACGACCAGGCCGAACTCGTCTTCCGTCAGCTCGCCGTCGCGACCGGAGCGCCGTTCGTGTTCCTGTCGTACGGAGCCGGGGGAGCGGCCACCGGTCCGTCGAGCGACATCGACTCGACCGACTACGAAGAGCTCCCCCTCGACCAGCTCGTCGTGCGCCTGATCGCGGAGGAGCTCTCCGATCTCGCCGGAGGTGATGGTGGGCCGGTCACCCCGCCGACCACCGCGCCACCGACCACGTCCATCCCCGACGGTCAGCAGCAACCCGGCCGGCAGGGCGTCACCGTGACGTCGGTCGTCGACGACGTCGCGTGGTATCCGGCCTGCGGCAACGAGGAACTCGTGGTCGAGGGCGCCCGGTGGTACCAGCTGCAGGACGACGAGGTGAAGGTGCTCGGACTCGACGAGTACCCGATCATCGCCGACGAGCTGCTCGACGACACCACGACCGGACCGGAGGGTCTGCTGCGCGTTGCCGAGCCCGGTCCCGGAGACGACGTCGGTCGGCTCGTCGAGTACTCCACCGGCTACGCCCGCTGGGAGTCGCAGAGCGGACGCCTCGTCGTCTGGGTCACGACCGACGAGCGCACGTACGACTGGGTCTGCTGATCAGACGAGGCCGCGGAGCCACCACAGCCCGAGCGCCCACGCGAGCGCGAGCAGGATGAAGGCGCCGAGGACCCACCGCCACGTGCGCTCGTCGACGATCTCGATTTCGTCGCCGAGGGTGTCGCCCAACGAATCGCGGATGTCGTCGTAGGCGTCGACCAGCTCGGTTCCCGTCTGAGCTTCGAACGCCTGGCCACCGGTGGTCTCGGCGACGAGGCGCAGCGGCTCGGGGGCGACCGGGACCGGCACGAGTTCGCCGTTGGTCGGATCCTCGATCACGGCATCGGCCGTCCCGAACGCGATCGTGAACACCGGGATGCCGGCGTCGGCGGCGAGCTGGGCCCCGTCCTCGGTGTCGCGGCCGACGGTCGTCTCCCCGTCGCTGAGCAGCACGATCGCACCGGGGGCGAGATCGTCGTCGGTCACGTCGTCGGGGTCCTCGCCTCGGTCCTCGGCGTCGTCGCGCCGCTCGTCGAGGAGCACGTTGGTCGCCACGGCGAGGGCATCGCCGATCGCTGTCGACAGGTCGAGGTCGAGCCGCTCGATCCGTCGGTTCACCGCCCGGCGGTCGAGCGTGGGGTTCACCTCGACGTTCACCGCCCCGGCGAACGAGATCAGTCCGATCTCGATGTCGTCGTCGACCCGCTCGACGAAGTCGAGCGCTGCGACCTTCGCCGACTCGAGCCGATTCGGCGGGACGTCGGTGGCCTCCATCGACAGTGAGACGTCGAACAGCACGAGGATGCGTCCCTCGCTCTGCGTTCGTTCGGTCGTCCGCTCCACCGGACGAGCCACCGCGACCACTGCCACGGCGAGCCCGAGCAGCTGGATGCCGGCGATCAGATGGCGTCGCCAGCCGGGGCGCTTCGGTGCGACGCGATCGATGAGATCGACGCGGGTGAACCTGACCTGAGCACCCCGGCGCCATCGCAGCGACGCCAGGTAGGCGAGAGCGAGGCCGAGCACCACGAGGAGCAGCCAGAGCCGTCCTGGGGCCAGGTAGTCGCTCGGGATCATCGCGGCACCACCCCGGCGCGCAGCACCCCGCCGCGCACGGCCTGGACGCGCCGCGCCCGAACGTGTTCGACGATGCTCGACAACCAATCGTGGTCGGTCGACAACTCGATGGCGTCGGCGCCGGCATGGCGGAGCGCCATCGTCCGGGCTGCTCGATCCTCGGCGGCGGCCTCGGCGAACCGCTCCTGCACCTTGCGCGTGACCCGTACCTCGCGTCGGGTCCCCGTGGCCGGGTCGGTCATCGACACGAGGCCGATCGGCGGGACGTCGCGCTCGCGCGGGTCGTCGACGACGATCGCCAGGAGGTCGTGGCGCACACCGATCCTGCCGAGTGCATCGGTCCAGTCGAGGCCCGCGAAGTCGGAGATCACCGCGACGAATCCGCGACGCCGGGCGATCGCACCGACTCGGTCGAACGCACCGGGAAGGTCGGCGACACCAGCGCCGTCATCGCCATCGGCGGACGCGATCGACGACAGCACCGCCCGGACCTGGTTGCGGCCGGCCCGCGGTTCCATCACTCGCAAACGTGCGCCGTCGACGATCACCGCACCGAGGCGATTCTGGTTCCGAGCGGTGAGGAACCCGACGGTGGCGGCAGCGGCCAACGCCGTGTCGGCCTTGTCGTTGTCGGTCGTGCCGAAACGCATCGCCGCCGATGCATCGACGACGAGCCAGGCCGTGAGATCGCGATCGGCGATCTGCTCGCGGACATACGTCTCGGTGGTGCGCGCCGACACGTTCCAGTCGATTCGCCGCACGTCGTCACCGGGCTGGTACACCCGGGACTCGCCGGGCTCGGAGCCGTGTCCGGGCGTGAGCCCCTCGTGGTGGCCGTGGAGGACCCCGTCGAGGCGACGGTTGATCGTGAGTTCGAGCGAGCGGACGGTCTCGATGACCGTGTCGGGTGTGGGTCCCGACGTCCAGCCGAGCGGGCCGGCGGAGTCGCGGCCGCCGTTCACCGTTCGAAGGCGTCGTTCGGCTTCGGGGAGACCCACGTGGCCGCCACCGTGGCCTGGATCCGCTGGATGACCATGTCGGCGGTGATCTCCCGGGCGAGCGCGTCGTACGTGAGCAACAGACGGTGCCGCAGGATCTCCGGAGCCAGGTCGAAGACGTCCTGCGGTGTGGCGTAGGTGCGACCCCGCAGCATGGCGAGTGCGCGTGCGCCGCGCACGAGGTTGATCGTGGCTCGCGGGCTGGCGCCGAGGCCGATCACGCCGTCGAGGTCGCCGAGCCCGAACGCCGCCGGCGTGCGGGTGCACTGCACGACGTCGACCGCGTACTTGCTGACCGATCGATCGACGAACACGGCGTCGGCACGATCCTGGAGAGCGATCAACTCGTCGAGCGTGATGATCTGCGACGGGACGGGCGCCGCGGACGTGACACCCATCCGGTCGAGGATGACCATCTCCTCGTCGGGTGTCGGATGGTCGAGAACGATCTTCATCATGAAGCGGTCTCGCTGAGCGTCAGGCAGGTTGTAGACGCCCTCGGACTCGATGGGGTTCTGGGTGGCGACCACGAAGAACGGCATCGGCACCGGGTGGGTGACGCCACCGATCGTGACCTGCTGTTCGGCCATGACCTCGAGGAGCGCCGACTGGACCTTCGCCGGAGCACGGTTGATCTCGTCGGTGAGGAGGAAGTTGACGAACACCGGTCCGAGTTCGACGTCGAAGGTCTCGGTCGACCCGCGGTAGATGCGGGTCCCCGTGATGTCGGAGGGGAGGAGGTCAGGCGTGAACTGGATGCGGGCGAACGATCCGCCGACGACGTTGGCGAGCGTCTCGGCCGCCAGCGTCTTCGCGAGTCCGGGGACCGACTCGATGAGGCAGTGCCCGCGGCACAACACCCCGACGAGCAGTCGCTCGAGTAGCCGCTCCTGTCCGACGATCACCTTGCGCAGCTCGAAGAACAGCTTCTCGAAGACTTCGCCCGTCGCCTGGTCGTCCATCGGCGTGACCGGGGGATCGACCGTGCCTCGCTCGATCGCCCGCTCCTCCGACCAGGCGTAGCCGTCCGCGTCCGCGCTCATCGACGTCGGAAACTACCGGCGCGCGAGGGGTGCTCGCCGTCGCGAGCGCGAGTCCCGCGCTCGGCGATCACGGCGGCCGGCGGGACTCGTATCCTGGGGGACGTGGACGAGCGCGACGAGCGCAACGACCGTGCCGACGGAACCGGTCAGGACGACGAACCCGACGCGGTCGATGGCGGGGATCTCGACGAGTGGGCTGCCGAGCTCGACGTCGACGAGACCGCGATCGCCCGCGAAGAGGATCTCGCGGCGCGCCGGGCGTCGTCGATCGAAGCCGGTCGCCGCATCGGGGGCGCAGCCGGCGCCGCGATGGCGGGTGCGATGCTCGCCTTGCGAGACATCTACGAGGGTCCTCCGCCCGAGGAGGCCGCCGAGGTGCAGGAGTCGCCCGACGACCCGACCGACATCGACACCGACGGCATCAGCATGCGCATCGGCGACGTCGACGTGTGGGCCCCACCCCAGCCTCGCCCCGACGACGCCGAGTGACCCGACGCCTCAGGCGTAGGCGCCGGGGCGGGCGAGGAAGTTGCGGTGCCAGCGGGTCGGGGTGAGAACGACGGCGCGGGGTTCGTCCTCGAACATCCAGCGTGCGAAGTTGCGTCGGCCCCACTCGCCCGACGCCTCGACCACCCGGATGGCTCCACGGGCACCCCACTCCTTCGCCAACACCGACCCGAGCGCACGTGACATCCGGTGGTCGGCGAACAGGTGGTGGCGCACGTCGTCGGTGTAGCGGCGAGCAACGCCGCCGGGATCGAGTGCACCGTGCGCCACGATCGCGTCGGCGGCGAGCCTGCCCGTGAGGAGCGCCTGACCGATTCCCTCGCCGGTCATCACGTCGGTCGCCGCGGCGGCATCGCCGACGAAGAGCACGCGATGGCTGGTGAGCGGTAGCTCGTCGACACGGGCCGGGATCGGCCAGGCGGTGTGGCGATCCTCCATCTCGGCGTCGGGGCCGAGTGCGTCGACGACGTGCGAACGCCGCAGCAGGTCCTCCCACAGCGCCTTCGTCTCGGCGCCGGAGCGGGTGCCGTCGCGCAGGACACCGAACCCGACGTTGGCCCGACCTCCCGGCAGGGGGAACGACCAGGCGTACCCGGGTAGCAGGTCGGGTTCGAACCAGACGTGGAGGCGGTCGGCCGCCGTGCCCGATACGTGGCGTGCGTACTGCCGGAAGCCGTGCCACTCACCGAGGTAGCCGGGCTCGTTGGCGCCGACGGCCTTGCGGACCGGGCTCCACATGCCGTCGGCCGCCACGACGTACCGGGTGGCGATCGTGCCGGCCGTGGTCTCGACGAGCACGCGGTCGCTCGGCCGTCCGTCGGCGTCGGCGGTGGTCACGTCGCGGAGGCCCACGCCGTCGCACACGGTCGCACCGCAGTCCCGTGCCCGATCGAGCAGAGCCGCGTCGAACTGCATCCTCGGCGCGACTGCTGCGTAGCGACCCGGACCCACGAGTGGCACGAAGACCTCTCGGGCCGACGGTGAGCGGATGTGCGCCCCGTCGACGTCGAACCAGCCGTCGACCGAGTCGGGTGCGACGTCGAGGTACTCGAGCTCTCGGAGCGCCAGGGTCGTCAACCCGTCGCCGCAACACTTGTCGCGGGGGAAGATGGCCTTGTCGATCACGACGACGTCGCGACCGGCCCGCGCCACTTCGATGGCGGCGGCCGATCCCGCAGGGCCTCCACCGACCACGAGCACGTCGCAGGTCGCCGGCAGTCCGTTCTGCTTCACGGGGTCTCGGTTCACGGTGTCTCCAGTGCGACGCGGTCGGCTCGCTGCAGGCCGTCTCGCTCCCAGGTGGCCGACACCTCGTCGAAGACCCTCCGTCGCCAGTCGGGCAGGAGAGCGATCGCCGCGTCGCCCGGGCACAGCGTGAAGGTCACGGCGCGGTGTGGGGAGACGATCGGCGTCTCGATGATCGACCCGGCCGGGAACCGGTCGGATCCCCGTGAGACGAACCGAGCCGATGCGTCTCGATACACGCCGAGCGAGTGGCGGACGGTGAGCCAGGCGAGCACCCGGACCAACGACTCCTGTGCCGCCGGCGTCGGCGGGGTCGTCACGAAGTTGCCGATCAGGCACACGAGTTGGGAGAACCCCTGGTTGCCGCCGGTCGCGTCGGCGACGACGGGGCCGTCGAGCGATCCGGCGCGCCCCTCCCACACGGACCCGTCGGGACCGACGAAGAAGTTGTACGCGACGTCGGGCCACCCCTTCGACCGGCCGGTGTGGAACGCGTAGACGTCGCGCATGACGGGCACCGGATCGGTGAACGTGTTCGGTGATGCCGTGTGGTGAACCAGGAGGAACCGCACGTCTTCGGCTCCCATCGCAGCGCGGGGAGGGAGGTCGGCGCCCCACTCGTCACGCGGGCGGATGCGGAGGCCGTTGATGACCTCGGGGCCGGTCAGGCTCGACGCGGTCGTCGGGATCTGCGGCCGCTCGACGGCGGCGGTCGGCGCGTCGGACCGATGCCGGTCTGAATCGGGTCGCACGGGATCGGGTGGATCGGCCGGGATCACCGCGTCGAGGGCTGACGTCAGTGCCGACTGTCCGACGTGGTCGGCGCAGCAGACCGTCACGGCACCGCCCATCGCTCCCGCCAGCAGACGCCGGCGGCTCGGGCGACGGGCGTCGTCTCGCCGCTCGTCGCTGGCGGCGCTCGGTGCCGTCGACTTCCCGGTCGTCACGCGGGCGAGCCTACGATCGCCGCGGGATCGGGACTCGGCCGATCCGACGTGTCGTCCGTCCCGGGCCCGGCGACGCGAGATCGTGGCCCGGCCGGCGAGCAGGAGGCTCACGAATCGATGTCCCGCATCACGACCAGCTTCAGGAAGAGCAGCGCCCGATGAGCGGCCTCTGCGACGGACGCGTCGTCATCGTCACCGGTGCCGGTCGCGGCATCGGCCGTGAGCACGCCCTCAGCCTCGCTCGCCACGGTGCCAAGGTCGTCGTCAACGACCTCGGAGGAGCGGTCGATGGGTCGGGCGGCGACCTCAGTCCCGCCGAGCAGGTGGTCGTCGAGATCACCGAGTCCGGAGGAGAGGCGGTCGCGAACGGTGACAACGTCGCCGAGTGGGACGGCGCCGAGCGGATGGTGCAGACGGCGATCGACACGTTCGGAGACCTGCACGGCGTCGTCAACAACGCCGGCATCCTGCGGGATCGCATGCTCGCCAACATGAGCGAGGCCGAGTGGGACGCCGTCATCAACGTCCACCTCAAGGGCACGTTCGCCCCGGCGCGTCATGCGGCCGGTTACTGGCGGGAGAAGTCGAAGGCGGGTGAGGCGGTCAGCGGCCGCATCGTCAACACGAGTTCGGTCTCGGGCATCTACGGCAACCCGGGACAGACCAACTACGGCGCAGCCAAGGCGGGGATCGCAGCCTTCACCAACATCGCCGCGCTCGAGCTCGCCCGATACGGCGTCACCGTCAACGCGGTGGCACCGGTGGCGCTCACGCGCATGACCGAGAACCTGGGACCCGCACCCGAGACCGACGAGGAGCGCGAGGCGCGCTCACCGAAGTGGATCGCACCGATCGTCACGTGGCTCTGTTCGGAGGAGTCGGCCGGAGTGACCGGTCGGGTGTTCGAGGCCTCGGGACAGTTCCTCGCCGTTGCCGAAGGCTGGGTTCGCGGTCCGAGCACGTCGCCGGTCGAGGACCCGACCGCGCTCGGATCGGTCGTCGAGGGCCTCCTCGCCGACGCCCGTCGCAACTCGGGGATGGACGGTGTGCCGGGAGGGCCGCCGCAGAACCTCGTCGAGAAGCCGTCGTCCTGATCGGGAGCCCGATCCGGGTTCTCGATCCCGATTTCTGAACCAGAACGGAGCACACCATGCCGCTGAATCCCGATGCCGTCGGATCCACCTCCGAGCCGATCGACGTCTCGTGGACCTCGAAGGACGTCCTTCTCTACGCCGTCGGCATCGGTGCCGGCCACGAGGAGCTCGCGTTCTCCACCGAGAACACCAACGAGGTCGAGCAACTCGTCTTCCCGACGTTCCCCGTCGTGATCGGCTGGGGGCGGGGATCGGCCATGGGCTCGATCGGCACGTTCAACCCGGCCCTGCTGGTCCACGGCCAGCAGTCGGTCACGCTGCATCGGACGATCCCGGTCGAGGGGACCGCCACGTTGACGAGCGAGATCACCGGGATGTACGACAAGGGCAAGGCGGCGGTGGTCGAATCCACGACGACCGCCGTGTCCGACGGCGAACCGCTCTACACGAACGTGGGGACCTCGTTCATCCGCGGTGAAGGCGGATGGGGCGGCGACCGAGGGCCGTCGGGTCCGAAGAACGTGCCGCCGGAGTCCGGTCCCGACCACGTCGTCGAGTACGTCGTCGACCGCGATCAGGCGTTCGTCTACCGACTGTCGGGCGACCGCAACCCACTCCACACCGATCCGTCGTTCGCCGCGATGGGAGGGTTCGACACGCCGATCCTCCACGGTCTGTGCACGTATGGCTTCACCGGGCGAGCGCTCCTGCACTCACTCTGCGGCAGCGATCCGGCGCGGTTCCATCACATCGAGGGTCGATTCGCGTCACCGGTGTTCCCGGGTGAGCAGCTCGCGATCCGGGTGTGGTCGACCGGCGACGGTGAAGCGATGTTCACCACCTCGGCGTCGGCGGTCGGTTCCGACGACGAGCGCGTCGTCATCGACCAGGGCCTCCTCCACCACTCCTGAATCGCAAGCCGGACAGCCGGACAAACGGTGTCTGTCACGCGACCCTCGAACGGAGCTGATCGACGAGTCGGCGAGCGGCCGTGGCGGCCGGCCGCGTGCCGCGCCACACGACTCGCACCGGCTTGGTGATCGAGTCGGCCTCGAGTGGGAGCGGCCGGAGTGTGCCCGCCTCGACCGCGTCATCCGTCCAGCAGCGGGGGAGGAACGCCACGCCGACGCCGGCGAGCGCTGCGAGCCGGGCACCCGACGAGTTGGCGACCTCGACGACGTCGGCGGCACCGACTCGCTGCTCGCCGAGCGCGGCGACCACCACGTCACGGGTGCCGGAACCGGGAGCCGGGAGCACGATGGTGTTCGTCGCCAGGTCGTCGATCGGGAGCGGCCGCCGGCGCGTCCACCAGGTGTGGCCGCGACCGACGACCGGAACGATCTCCTCACTCGCCACCAACCTCGACCCGAGACCGATCGGAGCGTGCGGACCCTCGCTGAACCCGATCGCAGCCCGATCGTTGCGCACCGCCCGTGCGACGTCGCGCGTGCTCGTCTCGATCAGGTCGACGCGCAGGTCGTCGAGGTCGAGGGTCCCCAGCCACTCGGGGAGGAAGTGGTCGGCGACGTGCCGAGTGGCGGCGACCGTCAACACCTCGCGTTCCGTTCGTGCGGCCTCGGCACGGTCGACGAGACCTTCGACTGCGGCGATCACCTCGGCGCAGAGCGGCGCGAGGCGGGACCCCACGTCGGTGGGCCGCGAGCCGACCCGACTGCGTTCGAGCAGCTCGGCACCCAACTGACGCTCGAGCTTCTGCAGTTTCGCCGTGGCGGACGGCTGGGTGACGTTCATCCGGCGAGCCGCCTGCGAGACACTCCCGAACTCGATCGCCGTCAGGAACAGACGCAGCGCCGAGACGTCCATCCCATCGACGGTGCTGATCGTTGCCATCAGCGCAGCCTATGACCCCCCAGTCCGAAGGTCCGTAGCCGCCGACTGCGGTGAGTGGTTGCATGGGAGGGGCATGAACGAGGCAGGACCATCGTGAGCCGCTCCTCCGACCCGATCCGGTACGGCGTGATCGGCACCGGGATGATGGGCGTCGAACACATCGAGAACATCGGGGCACTCGACGGCGCCGTCGTCACGGCGCTCTCCGACCCGCACCCCGAGAGTCGGGCGGCCGGCGCGGCCGCTGCGACCGCTGACCCCGCCGCCGACCCGGTCGCCGTCTTCGAGGGACATCGCGAGCTCCTCGACAGCGAGCTCTGCGACGCCGTGGTCGTGGCGTCGCCGAACCACACACATGTCGACGTGGTGGCCGACGTCCTCGCCACCGACCTGCACGCCATGATCGAGAAGCCGCTGTGCACGACCGTCGCCGAGTGCGAACGGCTCCTCGAGCTCGAAGCCGGACGCGTCGCCCGAGGATCCGGGGCCGTGACATGGATGGCGATGGAGTACCGCTACATGCCAGCGGCGGCCGAGCTGATCCGACTCGTTCGTGACGGCGTCGTCGGCGATCCGCGCATGGTCGCCATCCGTGAACACCGGTTCCCCTTCCTCGTGAAGGTCGGCGACTGGAACCGCTTCACCCGCAACACGGGCGGGACCCTCGTCGAGAAGACCTGCCACTTCTTCGACCTCATGAACCTCATCCTCGGGGAGCGTCCGGCTCGCGTGATGGCCTCGGGTGCGCAGGACGTCAACCACCTCGACGAGAGCTACGACGGCGAGACACCCGACATCCTCGACAACGCCTACGTCATCGTCGACTACCCCAGCGGCGCCCGAGCCCTCCTCGACCTGTGCATGTTCGCCGACGCCACCGCCGAGCAGGAGGAGATGTCGGTGGTCGGAGCGCTCGGCAAGGTCGAGGCGAAGCTCCCGTCGAACACGGTCCACGTCGGCCGTCGTGGCGAGCACTGGATCGGGGAGGTCGAGACCTACACCGCCCACGACGATCGCATCGCCCACGAGGGACTGCACCACGGGTCGAGTTACATCGAGCACGTCGGGTTCGTCGAGGCGATCCGTTCGGGCTCGGATCCCGACGTGACCCTCACCGACGGCTACTGGGCCGTCGCCGCCGGCGCGGCCGCGCACCGCAGCATCGAGCTCGGCCGCCCGGTCGAGCTGTCCGAACTGATGAACCCCGCGCTGGCGAACAGGTCCGACACCGGAATCTCCCGATCGGGACGAACAGAAAGAGAGGTGGCGCGATGACGGTCGAGATGGCCTGGTTCAGCGCCCTGTGTGACGACGACTACGAGTTCCTCGGAGTCCCTGACGACCAGTTGAAGAGCAGCTTCGATCACTGCCGCAACATCGTTCTCACCGCCGATCGCTACGGCTTCGACAACGTCCTGCTGCCGTCGGGGTACGCCCTCGGGATCGACAACACGACGTTCGCCGCCGGCATGGCCCCGCAGACGTCGCTGCGAATGCTGCTCGCGATCCGCTGTGGCGAACTCGTCGTGCCGCAGCTCGCTCGGCAGATCGGCACGCTCGACCAGATGATGAACGGCCGGCTGACGATCAACATCATCTCCTCCGACGTGCCCGGCGAGACGCTCGACAGCGAGCCCCGGTACCGACGGTCGACCGAGATCATGTACGCGTTGCGCGAGCTGCTCGATGGGCGTGGGGTCGACTACCACGGCGACTTCGTCGACCTCACGATCGATCCGCCTCGCGCCCGGACCGTCAGCGGGAACTCGCCGCTCTTCTACTTCGGCGGCCTCTCGCCAGCGGCCCGTGACTGCGCGGCGGCGGGAGCCGACGTGTTCCTCATGTGGCCTGACACGACCGACAAGGTGCTCGAGGTCAAGGCCGACATGGACGCACGGGCGGCAGCGAAGGGGCGCACACTCCGGTACGGCTGGCGCTCGCACGTCATC
>JBCDAK010000001.1:0-91270 GCA_039185545.1 Actinomycetota bacterium | reverse complement strand
CTCGCGTCAGCACATGCGGACAGATCGTCAGGACGCGCTGACGTGAGCGGCCGACGGTTCCGCTTGCGTCAGCCCATGAACGCAGAACGCACGGATGCGCTGACGTGGACGACCGGGCGACACCCCCGCGCCAGCTCGTGAGGACAGATCGTCAGGATGCGCTGACGCAAAACCTGGGGACCGGTCGCGTCAGCACATGAACGCAGAACGCACGGATGCGCTGACGTGGACGACCGGGCGGCACGCTCGCGTCAGCACGTGAGGACAGATCGACAGGTTGCGCTGACGCGAAGACCTGGGACCGGTCGCGTCAGCACATGAACGCAGAACGCACGGATGCGCTGACGTGAGCGGCCGACGGTTCCGGTCGCGTCAGCGAATGAACGCAGAACGCACGGATGCGCTGACGTGGGCGGCCAGGACGATCGGACCGGTCAGGCGGCGTCGGCGTCGGGGAGCTCGTGGGCCGGGTCGGCCTCGACGAAGATGCACTCGCCGGGGCACATCTCGGCTGCGTGGATCACCGATTCGATCTGACGCGGCGGCACCGCGGCGAGGCTTCCAGAGCCACCGGGGTCGTTGAGAACCTGGCCGCTCTCGGCCACGTAGGCGATCCCGTCCTCGAGCTGGACGAAGACGTCGGGGCAGTGGTCGACGCAAATGCCGTCGCCGGTGCACAGGTCTTGGTCGATCCACACACGCATGCCGGGTCGGAACCGTAGCGGCGCCTTCGTAGCGTGGCTCGACGGTGAGCGAAGACAGCCGACACATCTCCGACAACGATCCCGAAACGCCGGGCGCTCCGCCGCGTGCGCCCGCCCGGTCGCACACGTGGAGTCGCCCGACCGGCGAGGTCGACGACCCGTACGCCTGGATGCGCGACGTCGCGGATCCTGATCTCCTGACGCATCTGGAGGCCGAGAACACGTACGCCGATGCGTGGTTCGCACCGCACGGCGACACGGTCGACACCATCTTCGAGGAGATCCGGTCCCGCGTCCGCGAGACCGACATGTCGACCCCCGTGTTCAACGGCGGGTGGTGGTACGTCACGTCCACGGTCGAGGGACTGCCGTACCCCCGTCACCATCGGGGACACACCGCTGCCACCGCCGACGAGACCGTGCTCCTCGACGAGAACGTCGAAGCCGAGGGTCACGAGTACTTCGACCTCGGGGCCTTCGACTCGTCGCACGACCACACGCGCATCGCCTGGTCGACCGACACGACCGGCGACGAGCGGTACACACTCCGCGTCCGGGACCTCGCCGACGACGGATCGCACCACGACCTCGACGACGAGATCACCGAGGTGTCGCACGCTGGCACCGCGTGGTCGACCGACGGCGCCCACCTCTTCTACGTCCGACCCGACGAGCAGGAGCGGCCGTACCAGGTGTGGCGTCACCGAATCGGCACGCCACTCGCCGACGACGAGCTGGTCTACGCCGACGACGACCAGCGCTTCTTCGTCACGATCGGCGAGACCCGCTCCGACCGATGGATCGTCATCCAGTCGTCGAGCAAGACGTCGTCGGAGACACTCCTCATCCCGTCGGGTCGACCGCTCGACACGCCGCGTTCGGTGCTCGAGCGCCGCGACGACGTCGAGTACCAGTTCGACGACTGGGGTGACCGCAGCATCCTCGTCACCAACGACGGCGGAGCTGACGACTTCGAGATCCGCGTCACCGACGGCGACCCGTGGCCGTCCGACCGAGGAGACGACTGGCGCCCGCTGGTCGCCCACGAGTCCGGCCGACGGATCGTGGCCGCCGACGCGTTCCGCGACCGACTCGTCGTGTCCGAGTGGCGCGACGCGCAGCCGGCGATCCGGATCATCGGACGCGACGGCACGCAGCACACGCTCGAGATCGACGCCGAACCCCACGATGTCAATCCCGCCGCCAACCCCGAGTGGACCACCTCGACGCTGCGATTCACGACCCAGTCACTCACGAGCCCGGTGAGCCTCTGGGAGGACGACCTGGAGACCGGCGAGCGAACGCTGCTGAGAAGTATCCCCACGCCCAACGTCGATCTCGACGACTACGTCGCGATGCGCACGTGGGCCACCGCACCCGACGGGGCGAAGGTGCCCGTCGACGTGGTGCGCCACACCGACACCCCTCTCGACGGCACGGCACCCGGCTGCCTCTACGGCTACGGCGCCTACGAGGCGTCGCTGCCGCCGTGGTTCTCGGTGGCGCGCCTGTCGCTCCTCGATCGCGGTGCGGTGTGGGCGCTCGTCCATCCGCGAGGCGGCGGAGAGCTCGGGAGACGCTGGTACCTCGACGGCAAGCTCCTCGCCAAGCAGCACACGTTCGACGACACGATCGCCGCGGCCGAACACCTGGTCGCCGAGGGCATCGTCGCCGCCGACCGACTCGCGCTGCGCGGTGGCTCCGCGGGCGGCCTGCTCGTCGGCGCGTGCATCACGCAGCGACCCGAGCTGTTCGCATCGGCGGTCGCCGAGGTTCCGTTCGTCGACATCGTCAACACGATGAGCGACGAGACGCTTCCGCTCACGGTCACCGAGTGGGAGGAGTGGGGCGACCCGCGCACCGAGCCGTACGCCTCGGCGATGGCGGCCTACTCCCCCTACGACAACACCGTCGCCGCCGACTACCCGGCGATCTACGCGTCGGCGGGCCTCCACGATCCGAGGGTCAGCGTCCACGAGCCGGCGAAGTGGGTCGCTCGCCTCCGTGACGTCGACACGGGCGGCCGGCCGATCCTGTTGCGCACCGAGATGGGCGCCGGCCACGGCGGCCCGAGCGGCCGGTACGACGCGTGGCGCGACGAGGCGCGCACGCTGTCGTTCCTCCTCGCCACGCTCACCTGACGCCGCCGTCGACCAGCCGGCGCGTCGCCGGACGACGTGCGCTCCCCGCCTTCGTGGAGCGGACGAAGGGCCAGGCGAGCTCAAGTCAGGCGGCGATCGCCACCGAAGCCGCGGCGACGAGTGCGGCGTTGCGCGCCACGTGGGACCAGCCGATCGGCGCCGACGACCACGCGCCGAAACACGCACAGGACGGACGCCGACCCCGCCGCAGGTTGTCGACCAGCAGCCCCGTGAACGCCACGAGCAACACCAGTGCGGCACCGACGACGAGAGGACCACCCAGACCGACGACGAGCGCCGCGCCGAGGACGAGCTCGATCCACGGGAGCGGACGAATCGTCCACGTCGGCGCACCGAGCGACTGCGCCTGAGCCGGCCACTCGGCGCCCATCGCGAGCTTCGAACCACCCGCCACGACGAACGCGACGCCGACCACGACACGGGCGATCAACGCGACGGTGTCCACGAGACCCAGTGTGCCTCGCAGCTGTCCGGATCTGGACCGGGCGGACGCGGACAGACGCCGACGACTCAGAGGGAGACGGCGACGGTGCGGCCCTCGCGGGCCGCGAACACCTCGACGCCGCCGCGCATCCCCACCACTGCGGCCTCTTCGGTGAGCCGATCGAGCGTCTCGTCGTCGTGGCTCGGATCGTGATGGAACAGCGCGAGCCGCTTGGCGCCGACCTCGCTCGCGAACCACACGGCGTAGTCGACGGTGCAGTGGCCCCAGTCGCACTTCCCGACGAACTCCTCGGGGGTGTACTGCGCGTCGTGGATCAGGAGATCGACGCCCTCGGTCAGATCGACGGCCCCCTGCGTGGCGGAGAACGATCCGTCGCACGGCATCTGATGGTCGCTGAGGTAGGCGACCGAGTGGCCCTCCCATTCGACGCGGTATCCGACGGTGACCCCGACGTGAGGGATCGACCGAGACCGAACGTGGACGCCGGGTGCGAGTTCGAAGTCGTCGTCGAGCACCTCGTGGAACCCGAGAACGCCGGGAAGCCGCCCGAGGTCGACCGGGAACAGGGGTGGCTTGATCGTGTCGGCGAACACGTCCTCGACCGATCGTTCGGGCGTGGGTCGCGGCGCGTACACGTCGAGGTGGGCGTCGGGCGTGAGCAACGGCGTGAAGAACGGCAGGCCCTGGATGTGGTCCCAGTGAAGATGACTCAGCAGACAGGTACCGCGGAACGGACGGCTCTCGCAGGACGATCCGAAGTACCGCAGGCCCGTGCCGAGATCGAAGACGATCGGATCACAGCCGGGGATGGACAGCGACACACACGAGGTGTTGCCGCCGTACTTCACGATGTCGTCGCCGTGGCAGGGCGTGGACCCACGGACACCGTGAAAGGTGACCGCCATCGCCCCGCACCCCGCGGACGTGAACGCTGATGAACCCCCGATGTACGAAATCTACGTCGCACGTGTTCTCGTGAAAAAGGCGGCGGCGTGTGACGTCGGTCGACGTTTCGCGATGAGGACCTCGGGAACTCTCGCCGGCCACCCACCCGCACGGCCCGCCATCCGGTCTTCCGTCCGGTCTTCCACCGGCCCGCCCCGCTCGATACCGTCGCACCATGTCGGACACTCCGCTCCTCCCGGACGGGATCGTGGTCGTCGTGAAGCGCGACTGCCAGACCTGCCAGACGGTCGTTCCGGTGCTGCGTCAGTTGGCGGCAGCGACCGAACTCACGATCTACACCCAGGACGACACGGCCTTTCCCGGAGAGCCGGCTGCGCTCGACGACACCGACCTGCGGGTCAGCTGGCACCACGACATCGAGACCGTGCCGACGGTGATCCGTGTCGAGGACGGCGTCGAGGCCGAACGGACCGTGGGCTGGTCGCGTCCGGCCTGGGAGGAGCTGACCGGCGTCACCGAGTTGGGTGTCGAGCTCCCGGTGATGCGCCCCGGGTGCGGATCACTCTCGGTCGATCCCGACCTCGTCGACGAGCTCCGGGCCCGGTTCGGGAGCGATGTGCTGCGCAGTCGACGCGTCGAGGTCGCCGACGCCGAAGACCCGATCGAGATGATGTTCACCCGGGGATGGACCGATGGCCTTCCGGTGGTCCCGCCGACCGAGGAGCGCGTGCTCGCCATGCTGGAGGGAACCACGCGGGCGCCCGACGAGATCGTCGCGACCGTCCCGCCCGATCTGGTCGACGTCACGGTCGAGAAGGTCGCCATCGCCGCCGTCATGGCCGGATGTCGCCCCGAGTACCTGCCCTGGGTGATCACCGCGGTCGAGGCGGTCTGCACCGACGAGTTCAACATGCACGGTCTCCTCGCGACCACGATGCCGGTCTCGCCGGTGATCGTGTGCAGCGGGCCCGGCACACGAGCGATCGGGATGAACTCGGGCAAGAACGCGCTCGGTCAGGGCAACCGTGCGAACTCCACCATCGGGCGAGCACTTCAGCTGGTCGTCCGCAACGTCGGCGGCGGGCGGCCCGGAGAGGTCGACCGAGCCACACACGGCAATCCCGGCAAGCTGTCGTTCTGTTTCGCCGAGGCCGACGACACGAGCCCGTACGGGACCCTCGCATCCGAGTTCGGCGTCGAGCCGGGCACCGATGCCCTCACGGTCTTCGCCGGCGAGGGCGCCCACGGCGTGGTCGACCAGCTGTCGCGAACGCCCGAGTCGCTCGCAGCCTCGCTGGCGATGCGGCTCGTCGGGCTCCAGCACCCCAAGCTGATCATCATGTTCGACGCCATCCTGGTGATGGGCCCCGAGCACGCCCGCGTCTTCGCCGACGCCGGGTGGGGCCGGGACGAGATCGTCGAGGCGATCTCCGAACACCTCGTTCGGCCCGGGTCGGAGCTGGTGCGCGGGGCGGGTGGCGTCGCCGAGGGCATCCCCGAGACGATGGCGGAGGCGCCGGCGCTCCCGAAGTTCCGGCCTGGCGGTCTGATGCTCGCCTACGCCGGCGGCGGTGCAGGACTCTTCTCCCAGATCATCGGCGGATGGGTCAACGGTGAGAAAGGCTCGCATCCCGTCACCCGTACGGTGCGGCGCTGACGCCGGTGGCGGGATGATGAGGTGACCATGGATCCGGGCACGCTGCGCACCGTCGACCTCTCCGCCGCGCACGAGGTCGGCCAGCAGATCGATCTCTCCGCCTGTCGGTACCGGTCTGACGTCGATGCCCCGACCCCTCCTCGCTACCGCTTCATGGCCGGGCTCGTCCGAACGACAGGCGCAACCCGAGTCCTCGAGATCGGCACCTTCCACGGCGGCGCGACCATGGCGATGGCATCAGGCGTCGACCCAGCCGTCGATCCACAGGCCGTCCAGATCGTCACCGTCGATGTCGTCCGGCACAACGATGCGGGGTTCGCCGACTTCCCGACGATTCATCGTGTGATCGCCGACTCGCTCGCCCGCTCGACCGTCGATCGCGTCGTCGACCTCTTCGACGATCACATCGACCTGCTGTTCGTCGACTCGGGCCACGACTACCGCCAGGCCTTCGAGAACGTCGCGGTCTACGGAAACCGGCTCAAGCCGCGCTTCGTCCTCCTCGACGACATCCGCCTCAATCGCAGCATGGCGCGCATGTGGAGCGATCTTGCGGACCTCGTCCGCGGCGATGCACACGATGTCTCGGCGATCGCCGGCCGCGAGAGCGCCGGGTATGGGCTCGTCGAAGTCGACTACCCGCACGTCTGGCCCGAGATGGGGTCCATCCGACACGCCGCGTGGTCCGCGTACTGGTGGCTCGGACGAACGGTGATGCCACGTATTCCCTCCGAGGCACGCAATCGGGTACGCCGCATCATGCGGGGACAGGTCGTGCGCACCACCAACGAGTACCGGTGAGAGCGAGGCCCCGCCGACGACTCGGCCCGCTCGGTGCTCTCGTGAGATGACAGACTCGTGCGATGACGACGATCCTCGATCCCACCGGCGAGCAGACACCGGTCGAGCGCGAACGCCTCGCACGTCCGGCCAGCCTCGACGGTCTGACGGTCGGGCTGCTCGACATCTCCAAGCCGCGCGGCGATGTATTCCTCGACCGCATCGAGGAGCGCCTCCGCGGCGTGGGCGCGGACGTGAAGCGATACGTGAAGCCGACCTTCGCCAAGCCGGCGCCGGTCGATCTGCGCCATGAGATCGCGACCGAGTGTCAGGTCGTGATCGAAGCGTTGGCCGATTGAGGTAGCTGCACGTCGTGCAGTGTGCACGACATCAACGATCTCGAGATCCGCGGCATCCCGTCGGTGTTCGTGGCGTCCGACGAGTTCGTCGACGCCGCCGAGGTGCAAGCCGCATCGCTGGGGTTCTCGGCCGTGGCGAGGGTGTTCACGCCCCACCCCATCCAAGACCGCACCGACGACGAGATGCTCACCTACGCCGACGTCGCCTTCGACGAGATCGTCCGTCAGATCACCACCTGACGCGTTCCCCCCTCCCCTGATCTCGTGAGGTCTGACGACCTCCCGCGTCGTCGATCCTCACGAGAAGGCCCCGACAACGACGACGGGGGCGGAGGGCCGAAGCCATCCGCCCCCGTCGAGCGTCACCCGGTCCAGCGGGTCAGTCGGTGCTGACCTCGCCGAAGACGTCGAGGATCACGTGGCCCTCTTCGGACATGAACACACAGATCGTGCCGCTGGTTCCGACCTCGGTGATCACACCGTTGGCGATCGGGCTGGGACCGAAGAAGTTCAACGACGACGTCCCCGGCTGATCCTGACCACAGGCGTACATCGTGGCGAACCCGACACCGGCAGCGCCCGCCACCGTGAGGTTCACCGCGAGAGCATCACCCGGGTCGGCGAACGACGACACGTCGACCGTGAACGTCGAGTTCGCCTGGACCTTCGTCCCCGGCGTCACACGGGAGTCACCCGCACGAGACGGGCCGATCGCGGTGAACAGCGCGCTGTCGAGCTCACCGAAGACGTCGAGGATCACATGGCCCTCTTCGGACATGAACACACAGATCGTGCCGCCCGTGCCGACCTCGGTGATCACACCGTTGGCGATCGGATTCGGACCGAAGAAGTTGAGCGACGACGTGCCCGGCTGATCCTGACCGCAGGCGTACATCGTGGCGAACCCGATCCCGGCGGCGCCCGCCACCGTGAGGTTCACGGCGAGCGCATCACCTGCGGAGGCGAGGTCCGAGACGTCGACCGTGAACGTCGCACCCGCCGACACCTTGGTCCCCGGCGAGACCCGGGAGTCACCCGCGCGAGACGGGCCGATCGCCGTGAAGCCGGCCGACGGGAAGTCGCCGAAGACGTCGACGATGACGTGGCCCTCCTGGGACATGAACACACAGATCGTGCCGCCCGTGCCGACCTCGGTGATCACACCGTTGGCGATCGGGCTCGGACCGAAGAAGTTCAACGACGACGTGCCCGGCTGATCCTGACCACAGGCATACAGGGTCGCGAATCCGACGCCGGCAGCGCCGGCCACCGTGAGGTTGGCCGAGATGACATCGCCTTCCGAAGCGAAGTCCGACACGTCGACCGTGAACGTCGCACCCGCCTGGATCTTCGATCCGGGCGAGACTCGGGAGTCGGCCGCTCGCTCGGGCTCGATCGGGTCGTAGCCGTCGTCACCGCCGGGCGGATCGGTCGGCGGCGGGTTGGTGGTCGGCGGGGGCGGCAGCGGCGCGTTGGGATCGCGCAGGACGAAGTTGTCCCAGCGCGATGCTCCGCTCTCACCAGGCGGCTGAGCCCGGATGCCGAAACGAGTGTTGTTGCCGAACGTCGAGGAGTCCGACGGGCTGAGGGTGTGGGTCAGCCACCGCACGTTGTCCCACCAGACCTCGATGTCGTCACCATTGACGATCACCTGAAACTCGTAGCGTTCGCCGTTGCCCGGTCCTTCGGACAGACCGCTGTTGTCGGCATCGGGCCAGAACACAGCTGCGAACTCGAGTTCGGTGGTAGCACCACCGTCGACCTTGCTGAGCGACAGACGGTTGGTGGCGCCATTCGTGCTCCAGCGCATCTGGGCAACGATCACATTGTCGAAATCGTCCGCCAGCACCGCGATCGACGGGTTTCCGCTCGTCGTCGACACCTCGACGTCGAGCTTCACATCGGCGTCGGAGATCCCAGCGTCGACCGTCACGATGCCATTGCCTGAGTTGCCTGCGACCATGGCGACCTCGTTGCCCACGATCTCGAACTCGACCGGAGTTCCAACGCCTGTGTCGACGCTCTCGCTCCACAACTGACCGGTCGGCGCTGTGCCGAGATCGGCGTTGGCCCGATTGAAGTTGTCATTGACGATCGGATCTGCCTGCGTCGGCTTGAGCTCGGGGTAGAGCACGGCAAGACCCTCGAACCAAACGTCCGCCATCTTCCCGTAGCCGAACGGACCCGGATGAACGGCGTCTCCAGACGGGACGTCGTCGGTGGTGATGACCGGGAAAATGTCGACGAGACTGACCCGCGATCCCGCCGCGGCCACGATCCCGGGGAGGGCCATGTTGTAGTCGGTGATCAGCTCGTTGCGTGCCGACTGGTCGAGGAACTTCGGCAGCGTTGCCACGATGATGTCCGCGTCGGGAAACTTCGCCTTGACGTCGTCGATCAACCCGGCCATCTCCGCCTCCGCCGCATCCGAGTTCGGCGGGAGCTGGACACCCGGATCGGGGCTCTGGTCGTCGGTCAGGTCGTTCGAGCCGCCCATGAGCAACACGACGTCGGGGTCGAGCGCCGCAGCATTCAACGAGTTGGTCCTCGATCGAATCTGGCTGAGCGTCTCGCCGCTCACGCCTTCGTGATCCGAGTCGTCGAGGTTGTTCCCGCCCGACGTCTGGTTGCCGACGAAGTCGAACTCGAAGCCCACGTCCTGAAGACGGTCCTCGAGCCGCTCGCGGTACCCGGACTGGTCGGCGATCGGAATCTGCGATCCGCCCGGTGTTTCGACTCCCTGCGTCAACGAGTTGCCGAGCGGGAGGATCTTCACCGGGTCGGCGGCACCGACCGTGCTGAAGTTGCCCGGACCCACCAGGACCACGCTCGCTGCCATCGCCACACCGGCGATGGCTCCGAGAGCACCCCGACGTCGTTTCGCGTCGGACCGCTCGGTCGTTACAGCCGTCATATCGTCTCCTGATTCCACCGATTCACCGAGGACTGATCACCCGGTTCGATTGTCGTCCGACCGCCTCGACCGAGGCGACCGATCCGCTGAGACGAGCAGTCGAGCGATCGCTCGCCCGACGCACCCCTCCCCGCCGCATGCGAGTATGCAGCCGCCGAGGGTGCCGTTCAACAGCGCGACGGCATGCTCGTCTCAAGATCTGCTGAGACTGGGCACGAACAGCGACGTTGCGTGTGCAGACCGTCACGATCTGTGTCAGTTTCGGCTCGCGTCCTGCACGCGCTGCGCCTCGCCCATCGACGAAGCGTGAGCGCCGACCGCCAAACGCGGCGGGCGCCTACACTCGAACTCGATGCGGGGGAGGATCACTCCATGGCCCGCGCCGGTGGGACCACGCTCGGCGGAACACGGTGGTCGCGAGCCAACGGTGTCGGGTTCGACGTTCGACGGTGTCGCGGTCGCCCTGGCCGCCGGCGTGCTCGCCGACATCGGCGGACCCCAGCCCACCGGGAGCACCACGATCGACCTCGTTCTCGTCGCGATCGCCGTCGCCGGCGTCTCGTGGTTCGCGGCGCTGATCCCGCCGATGAAGATCGCGGCGGCCGTCCTGATCGCCGGCCTCGCCACGACGACGCCGATCGGGGCCGCCGTCGGGGCCGCCGGTGCGGGGGGCATCTGGGTGCTCGCGCGACGGCGGTCACCCATCCTGTCCACGGGGGCGGCAGGCGCAGCAGGGGTCGGGCTGGCACTCAACCTCGCTGCCCGCAGCGAACTCGGCGTCGTGCTCGGCGCGTCGACGGTCGTCGGTGTCGTGATCGCGGTCGCGCTCGTCCTCGTCGCGTTCCCGACCCGACCTCGCTGGGCGCAGCGCACGGTGGTCGCGTCGGTCTCCGGGGGTCTCGCGATCGGTGCGATCGGGACCGCCGCGCTGGCGTGGAGCGGAGCGGGCGCCGCCGACGACCTCCGCGACGGAGAACGCCTCACCCGCCAGGGCCTCGACGAGCTGGCCGACGGCGAGACCGACGACGCACTCACGTCCTTCACCGCAGCGGCGGCTGCATTCGGCGAGGCGAACGATCGAGTCGGTGGCCCCCTCGGCCTGCCGGCGGCGCTCGTTCCGGGTGTGTCCCAACACCGACGTGCCGCGGTCGAGATCAGCGGTCGCGCCGCGGATGCGGCCGAGCTGATCGCATCGGAGCTCGCCCGAGTCGACCTCGACGACCTCACGCTCGACGACGGTCAGCTCGACGTGGTCGCCATCGCCGAGCTCGAGGAGCCGCTGACGGCGATCGAGTCGAGGCTCGTGGAGTTGAGTGAGACGGTCGACGACGTCGACAGCCCGTGGCTCGTCGAACCCGTCGCCGAGCGGCTCGAGGATCTGCGGCTCGAGGTCGACGAGCAGCTCGTTCGGAGCGGCGACTTCGTCCGTGCGATCCGCCAGGTTCCGGCGATGCTCGGTGCCGAAGGACCGCGGGTGTACTTCGTGGCACTCACGACCCCGGCCGAGGCCCGCGGGCTCGGCGGGTTCATGGGCAACTGGGCCGAGATCACGATCGACGACGGCCGGATCGAGCTCAGCGACCTCGGCCGCTCCGACGACCTCGACGACGCCGCGCCGGCCGGGGAGCGATCGCTCACCGGCCCCCAGGAATGGCTCGACCGTTACGGCGATCGAGGCTTCACGACCGATCCGCCGGGCGGGGTCACGTTCGATCCGTGGAAGCGGATCACCTCGTCGCCCACGATGTCGTCGACCGGTCAGGTGATCGCCGAGCTGTACCCCCAGAGTGGCGGTCGCACGGTCGATGGCGTCGTCGCCATGGACGTCTTCGCGATCTCGGCCCTGCTCGAGTTCACCGGGCCGATCGAGTTGCCCGACGACGGCGGCACGATCACGGCGGAGAGCGCTCCGCGTTTCCTCCTCAACGATCAGTACGAGGAGACCGACAAGGATGAGCGCATCGGGGTCCTCGACGTGGTCGCCAACGAGGTGTTCGAGACACTCATCGACGGCGGTCTTCCCGATCCCGCCGATCTGGTCGATTCGCTCGGCCCACTCGTCGAAGAGGGCCGGATCGTGGGCTGGGTGAGTCGCCCCCGCGAACAGGAGATCTTCGAACAGGTCGGCCTCGCCGGAACGCTCGTCGCCCCGGACCACGGCGACGCGCTCGCGGTCACGTTCGACAACGTCATCGGGAACAAGATCGACTTCTTCCTCCGCTCGTCAGCCCACTACGACGTCACGATCGGGCCGCCGAGCGACCCATCCGAGACGCCTGGCGACCGTGTCGCCGGTGCGACGGCGACACTCACGCTCGAGCTGGAGAACGAGGCCCCGGCGCTCGACGAGCCGAACTACGTCATCGGGAATGCGATGGGATTCGACGACGGCGTCAACCGAACGCTCGTCACGATCTACAGCCGGCTGCCCGTGTCCGGGATCCGGGTCGACGGGGCGCCGGTCGAGTTCGAGACGTCGAGCGAATCCGGGTTCCTGGTGGCCGAGGTGGTCGTGGTCCTCGAATCACGCCAGACGACCACCGTCGTCATCGAGATGACCGGCTCGCTCGACCTCGTGGACGGATACGAACTCGCGCTCCGAACACCCCCGTCGGCGCGTCCTCTGTACACCACGGTCCAGGTCACCTCGTCCGACCGGACGGTCGAGTCGTGGGACGTCGTCCGCGCCGGACGCCATTCGATGTCGACCACGGACCCACCCGCCGACTGACGGCGCGCGTCGACCGTCCGGCGGGCCGGCCACCTCACTCGTCCACACGGTCGCCGCGTCAGCACATCCTGCGAGAACGCCCAGAGGCGCTGACGTGAAGACCGCACTCGAACCGCCGAGGCAGCACATCCCGTGAGAACAGCCGGATGCGCTGACGTGAACAGCCGGAACCCCCGCGTCAGCGCAACTCGGAAGAAGACCCGGATGCGCTGACGTGAACCGGACACCGCACCGCCCGTGTCAGCACAACCGTCGGAAACACCGAGATGCGCTGACGTGAGGCACGCAGGGACGAGGCCTCAGCTCCAGTCGAAACGCTGGCCGAGGTACTCGAAGAGGCGCTCGTTGTGCGGCGCGAAGAAGTCGACGAGGCGTTGACGCGTCGCCGGATCGACGTCGTCGTAGGTGTTGGTGTTCGACCGGGCGAACTCGGCGGGACGCCAGTCGGACAACCCGAGGAAGTCGCGGACCTCGTCGAACACGGCTTCGGGCTCGGAACCCAGGCGCTCGGTCGTCTGGATCATGAGCTGCTCTCTCGGGAACGTGTCGTGCCACCACCGGATCTGGTCGACGTAGACACTGCGCGTGAGGTAGCAGTGCCAGGCGTACTCGAAGTCGTCATGGGACTCGTCGGCGATGAGCTTCGCCTGCTCGTCCGCCAGCACGGTCAGCTCACGTTCGATCGCCTCCTCGAGCGTGTCGAGCGGCTCGTTGGGCGTGCGCCGACGGTTGTGGTGGAACGCCGAGATGACTCGGGACACCGGGTCGCGCAGGACCAGGATGAGCTTCGCGTCGGGCACGAACTGCTGCACGCGTGCGGGGATGTGCGGCTGGGAGATGTAGTACGGACTCGCCTCGCCGGTGATCGCCTGTCCGTGGCGCCGTTCGACCCAGTGCATCCGGGCGGTGTTCGGGAAGCTCATCCGGTAGCTGTCGAGGTCACCGTCCCACCGGCGGTCGAAGTAGTGCACCTCCTTCTCGAACGCGGGGACGACCTGTGGATGCTGCGCGAGGTAGTCGTAGAGCGAGGTCGTGCCGCCCTTGTGCACGCCGATGATGAGGAAGTCGGGCAGCACACGCCAACGCGCCGTGGCCCGACGCATCGAGTCGCGGACCGAGATCGCCGAGCGACGGAGGGGCTCGGGCGTCCGCTCGGCGTTGACGGTGTTGGCGACCGCCTCGCGGATCTTGGTGGGTGCGTTCACGTCGGTCCTCCTGCGGACACCGGGCTGTTCGAGACGCCGAGTTCGTCGTAGAGGCCGAGCAGTCGCTCGATGTACCGGTCGGCGGTGAAGTCGACCTCGACCCACCGGCGCCCGGCACGCCCCATCTCGACGATCTCGGCGTCGGGCAGATCCCGAAGTCTGCCCATGGCGTCGGCCAGATCGTCCACCGACCCGCTCTCGAACGAGACCCCCGTCTCGCCCTCGCGCAGGAACTCCGGGATGCCACCGATCCGCGCGCCGAGAAGCGGCGTACCGAGCGCGTACGCCTCGAGTACCGACACCGGACCGTTCTCGTACCACTCCGAAGCGAGCACGTTGACCCGCGCCCGACGGATCCGATCGTGCAACGGCGCACCCGTCAGGTATCCGCAGAACTCGACGTCGGCGCCCACCTCGGCCGCCACGTCGTGGAGGCGATCGGCGTCAGCCCCGGTTCCGACCAACCACAGCGGCACGTCGGCCCGAGCCGCAGCGCGGATCATCGTCTCGACACCCTTTTCCGGCGACAGGCGACCGAAGTAGACGAACG
Source organism: Actinomycetota bacterium (assembly GCA_039185545.1). GTDB lineage: Bacteria > Actinomycetota > Acidimicrobiia > Acidimicrobiales > Ilumatobacteraceae > Ilumatobacter_A. The sequence goes on along the minus strand of JBCDAK010000001.1, from coordinate 76,857 downwards.
CCTCGCCGGCTCCGTCGACCACCGGGTCAGCCGGAGTGAACTCGTGCGGCGCGATGTGGTTCGGGATGTGCGCGAATCGCTCGCGATCCCACCCCCACTCGGCGAACTTGTCGATGTAGAACCGGCTCGGAGACACGAACCGGTCGACGGACCGCTGGTACGTCTTCATCAACCGATGTGCCGCCGCCTCGGCGAAGATGATCGCACTCGCCGCCCGCGACCCCTTGATGCAGCGCTGCGCCACCACCTGATGGAGACGGCCGCCCTTGCACCGCTCGCAGACGCCGTCGTGCGTCATCATCTGGTAGGCGGGACACGCCAGCTTCAGGTCATGGGTGGTGAGCACCGTGGGAATGCCGCGGCCGTGAAGGAGCGGGAGGATCGCCGGCGAGAGCTGGTGGTAGATGTTGTGCGCGTGGGCGACGTCGACGTCGACGTCGTCGAGAAGTCGCTCGAGGCGGTTCCGCGCCTGGCCCGACCACACGACCCGACCTGCCCGCACGACTCGGTCGACGACCGAGTAGTCGCCGTCGATGTCGATCTCGTCGACCCAGTACCGCGACCACTCGGACTCGAGGTTCTCCGGATGGTGCATCGAGAACTCAGCGACGCGCCAGCCGCGGTCGCGCAACAGCCGCGACTGCTCGAGGTAGACGATGTCGGCGCCGCCCCGGCGGTAGTGGAACTTGTTGATGTTGAGGAGCGTGTTCACTCGGCTCAGTCGACGAGGCGGTCGTACACGTCGGCCCACTGCGCGGAGATGCCGTCCCAGTCGTAGTCCTTCGACCGCTCGACGGCCAGCTTGCGCAACTCGCACATGCGACCCGGCTGGGTGAACACTTCCTCGAGCGCGTCGCGCAACGCATCGACGTCGCCGGCCTCGAACACCACTGCGGCATCACCGACGAGGTTCCGGTTCGGTGGGATCGAACTCGTGACGATGGCGTTGCCATAGGCGAGCGCGTCGAGCATCGAGAGCGACATGCCCTCGACATCGGACGGGAGGACGAACACCGCGCACCCCGAGTAGAGCTGGGCGAGGAGTTCGTCGCCCGCGGTCCCGACGAGCTTGATGCGCTCGTCGTCGCCGATCATGTCCTTCAGCTTCGCCGTGTACTCGAGCTCGTACCAGTCGGGTCCCACGAGGGCGACCTGCGCGTCGAGGTCGGGCAGCTGACGGAACGCTTCGACCAGCAAGTGCACGCCCTTCTCGGGCACGAGTCGTCCGACGAACAGCGCGTACGTGCCAGGTCGCAGCCCGTGGTCCTCGATCAGCGGCGACGGGTCGACGTGCACACGCTTCTCCGCGCCGTTCGGGATGTACGTGACGTCGGAGCCGTACCGCTCCTCGAGGTACTCCTTGATCTCCTGGCCGACGGCGATGGTCTCGTGCGGGAAGCGCACCGCCGCCCACTCGCCGAACTGCAGGAGCTTCGTGGCGAGGCCGTTCCATTTGGCGCGCTGCCAGTCGAGTGCATGGACCGTGACGACCACCTTCTTGCCCGTGAGGCGCGGCAGGACGGCGAGCGGCGCCGACCCGATCGAGTGGTAGTGGACGACATCGGACCCGCGGAACATCTCGCGGACGGTCGCCAGCAGCGAACGAACCAGCGTGTCCCCGTACTTGGTCTCGGGACCTCGAACGCGCCGGAGGCGGACGCCGCGGTACTCATCGTCCTCGTGCTCCAACCAGTTGGCGCAGTAGACGGTGACTCCGGCTCGGCCCGACTCGACCAGGCGCACGCAGACCGCTTCGAGCACTCGCTCGACGCCACCGGCCTGCTCGGGCAGTCCGCGGCTGCCGATCATCGAGACCGTCACCGGTCGCTCCGCGCTGTGTGTCTCGCCGCCCGTCCGCCGTCGGAATCGGTCGAACATCTCAGGTTCCCTTCTGCAAGGTCTGGATGTCACGCGGCTTCCGCCTCCGCATGACATCGGCGATCCCGGCGAGGTTGCCCCTCGCCCGTTCGCGATTCTTGATGGAATTGGTGAGCAGGAACGTCGTGGCGCTCACGAGGAACGCTGCTCGGTTGAACTTCTCGCCGGCCACGATCGGCCGGATGACCATCTCTCGATACCCCCACGCCCGATCATGGCGTGCGTCACCGGTCAGATGCCACAGCCGGGCCGTTCCCACCGACAGGATCCGGTGGCCGTCGAGACGCAGCCGGTGCGAGAAGTCGAGATCCTCGCCCAGTGCGTACCCCCGGAAGTCGTCGTCGAAGCGGTACTGCGTCATGACCGACGTGCGATAGGCCATGTTGCAGCCGATGAGATGGTCGATCTCACGCGTCTCGGCGAACGGGGTCTGGCTGGACCAGCCGGAGCGGTACACCCGTCCCGACTTGACGCCCGGGATCATCACCAGCGCCCGCAGCCGCCGGAAGCCGTAGATGTGGTCGTCGTCGATGCTGCCGCCCGCCGCCGCCAACCCGTCGTCGGCGGCGAACGCCGATGCGATCTCGTGGAGGTAGTCGGGTCGGAGGACGACGTCGTCGTCGAAGAACATCGTGACGTCGCCGGTCACGGTCTCGATGCCGAGGTTGCGACTGGCGGTGAGTCCCGGTGTGTCCTTCGTGAGGATCTTGACGTCGGCGTCGACGCCCGAGCAGACCTGCTCGGTCTCGTCGCGGCGGTCGTGATCGGAGTCGTCGATGACGAGGATCTCGTGGCAGCGGTGGGTCTGCCAGGCGAGGCTCACGAGCGTGCGCTCGAGGTCGACCGGCCGATTGCGGGTGCAGATGACGGCACTGATCGACGGCAGCGGCACGCGAGGCGACGGATCGCTGCTCACGGGCGACTCCCGTTCCCCGACGTGGCCCGACCGCCGACGACGAAGGCCGGATCGGACTGGCGGTCACGACGGATCTTCATCATCGTGCGCGGCGCGACGAGGCTCGCGGCCGACCGCACGACCACCCGGCCGTTGAGGTTCGAATTGTTCGCCCGAAGGCTCGGATCGACGCGCATCGAGTGCAACCACGCCTTGCGCGCCGCCAGGAAGCGCCCACCCTCGGCGTGCTCGACGCCGTCGAGGAAGAGCTGCTTGGCCCGGCGCCGACGGAGCGCAGCGTCGATCACCTCGACCTCGTCGTCGGGTCGCCCGTACCGGTGCTCCTCGAGCAGATCGATGTCGCCGATGAGGAGCTTGTCGGTGCCGGACACGCTGTTCGGCGCCTGCCGATAGAGAGCGGTGACCTGATCGGGCATGGAGACGACCGCGCCGGCGTCGACCATCTTGATCCAGAGGTCCCAGTCTTCGCAGCGGATGTTGCGCATCGGGCCGACCCGGTCGTACAGGTCACGACGGAACAGCGTCGACACGAACACGAAGTTCTCACTGAGGATCGCGAGTCGCTGTTCCTCGGGGGGCGGGATCGGCACCAGCTCGGACGCGGCCACGGTGCCGAGCTCGACGCCCGGGACCCACAGGTAATGGTTGGCCGTGACGAGACCACCGTGACGACGATGCGCCGCGAGCATCACGTCGAGGTGGTCGGGCAACCAGACGTCGTCGACGTCGAGCAGTGCGATCATCTCGCCCGTCGACCGCTCGATGCCGACGGCCCGGGCACCTCCTGCGCCGCGACCGGCACCGATGTTCTCGTCGAGCCGATGCACCTCGATGGGGAGTTGGGAGGCCCACGAGCGGGCGCGCTCGGACGTGGCGTCGTCGGAGCCGTCGTCGACCACGATGACCTCGTGGACCGGCACGGTCTGCGCGGCGATCGACCCCATCGACGCGTCGATCACGTCCTCGGCGCGGTACGCCGGGACGATGACCGAGATGGTGGGAACGACGCCGGACGACGTCACGACACGCGCCTCGCGATGCGATGCGCCGAGTCGGTCGGGTGATCGACGACGACACCGTCGGGGGGCGTGCGGAATCCCACGCGGCGCGCGGGCGAGCCGGCCCAGATCTCCCACTCTCCGGTCGACTCGAGGAGGACGGCATTGGCGCCCACGATCGTGCCGCGCCCGACCCGGAGACGGCCCGCGCCTCCGATCACCTTCGCGCCGGCACACAGCCACACGTCGTCGTCGATGTCGACCCCGTCGAAGTCGGACTCGGTGCGGGACTCCCAGACGTCGGAACGACCGATGGTCACACCCTGGAACAGATGCACGCGGTCACCGATGGTCGCCCACTTGTGCACGACGAGTCCGAACCCGTGGTGGTGGATCACGAGGTCGTCGCCGATCTCGACGTCGTTCGGGATCTCGATGCCACTCATCAGCCTCAGGAGCCGGTGCGCGGTCGAGCCCAGCAGTGCGTGCCGTCGGAGCGCGACGAGTTTCTCGGCCTGCAGCAGGCCCATCAGACGAATTCGGGTGAGGGGTCGGGACCGAGGCGGACGGTCAGTTCATCACTCACTCGACGCGAGTGCGCTCGTGCCGGTCACGAGCGGCGACTCGGGAACGTCGAGCAGGTCGATGACGGTGGCGGTGAGGTCGCGCGGCTCGATCACGCCGAGGTCTCCGGACTCGCCGTCGGGCGTGGAGATGATCGCCCACCCGTTGGGGGTGTGCTCCCCCGCTCGCATCAGCGGGCAGGGACCGACCAGTCCGTGCTCGGGATGCTGGATCGTGTCGGCGGTCTCGTTGAACGTGACCAGCAGGTCGGGTGCCGGCCCGATCTCGGCCAGGGGATCGTCGGCGCGAACCCGGAGCACTTCCTTCACGATCGGGGTACCGGTCCGCGGATTCACCAGCGCACGGAGCTCTGCCTCGACCGCGGCGCACTCGGCGTCGTAGTCGTCGAAGTCCACGATGCCGTCGGCCTCTCGGCCCTTCAGGTTGATGCGAATGTGGCAGTCGGAGAAGGACGGAATCACGAAGGAGCGCATCTGCGACCAGTACGGCCGATACCACGATGCCGCGGCAACGCTCTCGAGCTCGATCCGCGACGCCTCGGCGTAGAGATCACGTGTGTGGAGTGGCGTGATGGGGCGGACGTTCATCTCCCACCAGTCGGGCCGCTTCCAGTACACCTTCTCGAACTTGTTGAGCCAGGTCTCGGGGAGATGGTGACGGATGCGTCGCACGAGCTTCTTGGGCAGCGAGCGCAGCCCGCTCGTGGTGACCGGCGTGGGCCGACGCAGGCGCGCCTCGAGCCAGTGACGCGGGAGCGACTCCTGATCGAGCTCGACGAACGGCTGGTCGGGATCGAAGGGATCGAAGTCGATCATCGGCTCACCGAATGCCATACGGTGCAGCAACTCGGGGATGAGGACCGCGCCGGTGACGTCGGACGCGTTGGTCATCATGCCGTGCCCGGCGAAGACGACGATCGTCGTGTCGTCGTCGAACTCGGCGACCATGTCGCCGACGGCGATGTCGAGTTCGGCGAAGATCTCCCGCATCCGGTCGGCCGCACGACCGGCGAGGTCGGTGCCGTAGAGCGGGTGGTCGGGCAGCAGCCCGTGGAGGTACTGGTGCTCGCCGACGTGCGACTCGGCGAAGACGGTCACGAACAGGTCCCAGTCGGGCTCCTGCTCGCGCAGCCACCGGCTGATGTCGACGCGCTGGTGGATTCCCTTCACCATCGTGCGCTGGAGATTGTCGAGGTAGGTGTCGTTGTGCCAGCCCGTGTGTCCGTCGGTGAGCATGCCTTCGTGGACGCCGAACTTCCGGTCGATCTGACCCAGCACGCTCGTGGGACGAGATCCCGACGGAAACTGAGGTGCGTGCGATCCCCACGCGGTCACCTGGATGCCGTGAACGTCCTCGACCACGATGCTGTTGGGGATGTCGAAGACGATCGAGCGGAGGTCGGGGCGAGCGTAGAAGTACGTGCCGTGGCAGGACCGCGAGTACCAACTGCTGTACGTCGTCGGGTCGAAGTCGACGATCGACCAGTACTGGTTCTCCTCGAGCGATCGACCGGTGAGCACCTCGGTCCACCGCCCCTCGGCCTTGAACGCCTTGGCCGCGTCGAGTTTCACGAAGCGACTGGCCGATCGGAGCTTGTCGAGGTGAGGCATGAGGCCCTCCTCGATGTACTTCTCGACGAGCCACCATTCGGCAGCATCGAGACCGATCATTGCGACTTTTTCCGCCATCTCGCCTCCCTACGATGAGTGGTGCTTCGAAACTACCAGTGGGCAGTGACCCGCTCAGCGCGGTCTCGTCAAGACCATCTCAGGTCGTGCACGACCCGTGTTCAGCCCGCCACGGAACGGGTGGATTCGAGGGTGCGTCCGCCGTTTCCGGCGGCACCATCGTCGGGTTCGCCCCCGTCGTCGCCGTGCAGTGACCGCCATCCGCCCCATGTCGCACAGGCAGCGAAGTACCACCACGCCATCGTCTGGTGGAGCAGATTTTCGCTCGGCGCCTGCGTGAAGATCGCGAGACCGACAGCGATCGCACCGGTCGCCAGAGCGACCTCGGCCCGCGTCTGCGCCCACCGCCGCCGCCGGCGGAGCGTGATGCCGATCCCGACGACCGCGGCCGCGAGTGCACCGAGCCCGAGCAACCCCTGCTCGACGTAGATCTGCACGTAGACGTTGTGGGGCTCGAGCTCCTCGGGACGCGAGTTCAGGATCACCTGGGGACCGAGACCGGTCACCGGGCTCTCATTGGCGAGCGGGACCAGCAGTTCCCAGTACTGCAATCGCCATTCGAGCGAGTTGTCGGGCACGTCCTCGGGGAGGTCGGTGCGATCGATGCTGAGGTCGGTGATGCGAGACGACACCGACGGCACGAGTGTGCCGATGAGCACGAGCACGATCGCGAACGCGACGACGAGCGCACGGCTGTGTTTGAAGGCGAGATACGCGACCCCCACGATGAACGCCATCCAGCTCGCCCGGTTGTAGGTGACCACGAGCATGAGCCCGAGCATCACGAGATAGCCGGCGAGGAGCCAACGCTCGGGCGAGCGCCGCAACGTGAGCGGCATGATGGCCAGGCCGAGCAGGATCAACATCACGAGGTACGTGGCGAACGGGTTCGGATGCACGAAGGTCGCCTGGACCCGACCCAGGTCGGTCCGCGCCGTCGTGATGTCACCACCGAGCCACTGCGCGGTTCCGACCAGCAGCGGGATGACGCCGCCGGCGAGGAGCGTGATCACGAGACGACGAACACGCTGCGGATCGCCCGCGATCAGCTGCTCGAGGACGAGGAACATGCAGATGCCCGCGAAGATCTCGATCGCGGCCGCCGCCGACACGAACCGCATCTCGGACGTCACCGTGGCGATCAGGGTGGCGCCGGCCACGGCCACGAGACACTTCGATCCCAGACTCAGCGGGCGCCACTGACCCTCCCGGTACTGCACGATCAGCCAGAGCGTCGCGGCCGTGACGAACAGTGCGGCGACCATGGCGCCCGGACCGATCCCGCCAGGCGCGATTCCGTCGAGCGACGGACGGATGAAGAGCACGGCCAACACGAACCACTCGAAGCGGATGACGGCGAGCATGCCGAGGCTGGCGGCGACCGGCGCAGCCATCACGAGGACGAGGCTGCGCGTGTCGCCCGCCTGACCCGACGCCAGGTAGGCGGCGGCCAGCCCGCACAGCACGGCCGCCGCGAGGCCGGACGTGGCGGTGACCATCGCCTCGCGATTGCCCGACGGTGGGCGGTGACGTGGCGCGCTCGAGGCATCGACCGGCGTCGCCGGAGGCGGTTGGTCACCGGACGCGTCGACAGCGATCGGGGTGCGTTCCTCCGCGATCGGGTCGGACTCCGATGGGAGGTCGACGGCATCTGGCGAGTCGAGCTCGGCACCGTCGACCATCGGCCCGACCACGGGGTCGTCGCCCGCACCGGCGCCGCGGCGTCCTGCGATCACACCTCTCACCCTGCTCACGGTCCACCGGACGTCGGCGACCAACGCGTCGGGCGCGACGGTGTCGCGGATGCGGGTCTGCGAGGAACGGGCGAAGAAGACGAGACTGACGACGAGCACCGTGAAGTACGAGGCGGACGACACCAGCGCGGCGGCTCGGATGCCGTGGTCTCCGAGGAAGAGCGCGAGCCCGATCACGGTGACTCCGACGCCGGCGAACTGGGCGATGCTCGCGCCGGTCGGGTTGCCGATGCCCTTCAGCCCACTCGTGGCGATCTGGGCGGTCGCCCAGCAGACGATGCCCGGCAGCAGGAAGCGGAGAGGTGTCACCGCGCCCGAGAAGTCGGCCCCGTACAGCAACTCGACGAGGAATCCCGCTGCAGCCGCCAGGACGAGAGCGGTGGCCGCCGATGCCAGGAACACGACGCGCAATGCCCGCTGACTCACGGCGACCGCCTCAGCACCGCCGAGTCGCGCGGCCGCCGGGAACACCACGACGCGCAGCGACCCGAAGAGGCCCACGATCATCGACCCGGCGCTGACCGCGACCACGTACAGCCCGATCTGGTCGGTCAGCACGACCGCGGGGAGGATCATCAGATCGAGGCGGGAGTTCGCCAGGAACCCGAAGGTCGATCCGAACGCCCGCACCCCGTACGAGAAGCCGCGCTTCACGACACCGCGATCGACACGGCCGACACCGCTCTCGCGGGCGAGCGACGCGAATCCGATCACGGCCGGAACGACGAAGCTGACGACCTGGAGCACGAGGACACTCAGGACCGTGGCGGCATCGGCGATCCACACCCCGACGAGGCCGACCGCGTACAGCGCGGGTTGACCGACACGCATCAGGGTGACGGGCACGAACCGTTGGCGGGCACCGAACAGGGTGGTGAACGAGTAGCACGCCGAGTACGGGATCACCCAGAGCATGAAGATCTGGGCGTAACGAACCACCTCGTCGGACTGGGCCGAGAAGCCGAGTGGGATCAAGAGTTCGGCGACGGCGATGCCGAGTGCGCTGGTGACGAAGATCGACACGACGGAGACGGCGAGAACGTCGCGGCCGCGCTCGGGAGACTTCGCCTGGATCCAACTCATCCCCTCGCGGAAGCCGAGGCTGCTCACGACGGTGACCACCATGACCCAACCCGCGATCGCACCGACTGCGCCGCGACCGTCGGGAGACAGCAGCCGCGCCGACAGGACACCGGTGAACAGTGTCAGCACGATCATTCCGACGCTCCCGGCGAGCGTGATGGCGTAGGAACCGGCCAACGCCGTCGGACGACGACCGACCGGTCCGCCGACCGTCGGCTCGGTCGCCTCGGCCTGATCGTGGTCGACAGGTCCCGGCGCGGGCCCGTCGGCTCTGTCGTCCGGCGGATCGTCGATCAGCGCAGAAGCGCCGGGCTCAGCGTCACTCGCCGAACCGTCGGAACGCGTTCGACGCCGATCACTCCCGGCCATCGCGCAGGCCGCCCTGGGTGCCGATGGCGTAGCCGTGCCGACGCAGGTGATCGGCCTGCACGGCCTCGACCGTGGCGACATCGGCATCGCTGAGTCCGTCGCGCCACTTCTGGTTGTTGTCGGGGAGTTCGAGCAGGTCGAGCCGTCGCAGCCACTCGCGATCGTCGGGGTCGAGGCCGAAGAATCCGGCGACCTGTCGGAACGTGGGGATGGGATCCTCGACGACGTCTTCGTATCGAATTCGCAGGTACCGGTTCGGTGAGATCTCCGCGGAGCCTGCCTCGAGGACGTCGAGTTCGGTGACCCAGTGACGAGCCGTCAGCTCGAGTGGATCTCGACCGGCCGCTGCCCAGTCGTCCGGTGACTGGCCGAGCCACCACACCGGTCGGGGTCCCCACCAGTTGACCCGCGAGATCGACAGCGCGACGGCGCGACCGTCGCGCACGATCTCGACGTATCGGGCGGCGGGAAACGCCACGTCCAGCAGTGGGACGCGCCGGTTGTTGGCGATTCGCTTCACGACGAGCACCCGCCCGCCGCTCCAGCGCCGGATCGATCGGAACGACCGACGCAGGCGGCGGATCTCGGGGCCGACCTCGGGTCGGTCCTGCACATGCGCGACCGGGATCCCGGCGGCCGCGAAGACGGTCTCTCCTTCTGCCGGGGCCGGATAGAGACGCTCGGCCAGCGAACGGTCTCGACCGTACGCGTAGGCGTTCCCCGACGGGAACCACGCCCGTTGCTGGAGCCGACGCGACCACCGACCGCAGCGGTCGAGGATCGCAAGCGCCGGGAGACGAGGGAAGCGCTGCACCCACTGAGACACGAACGAGGCGTCGGGGTGGAGACAGAGAGCCTTGTACACGAGGCTGGTCCCCGACCGAGGTGCGCCGACCAGGAACGCCGGTTGTTCGCCGACCGGTTCTCGTCGTCGTTCGACGACGCGTGCTGCCGCGTCGTCGCTCGGTTCTCGGATCGTGGACGTCACTCTGACTCTGCCTCCTGTGTTCGCCGGTCAGCGGTCGGACGTGCCCGTCACCCGCTCGTCCTCGTACTCGTCGTCGTCGTATTCGTCGTCGCCGTCGTACTCGCCGTCGTACTCGTCGTCGCTGTCGTACTCGTCATCACGGTCGTACTCATCGTCGTCGTACTCGTCGTCGCCGTCGCGTCGGTCGTCATCCTGCCCGTGGTCGTACCACGAGTCCCTGCGGTCGTCCTCGCGCCACGCGCCCGACGCGTCGCGCTCATCGACATACCGCTCGTCGTACCCCGCATCGCGACCGTCGTCGCCATTCTCGGCCCAGCGCTCGGATCGTTCGTCGCCCAGCGCGAGCAGCGATCCCCGACCGCGGACTCGCGGGTCACGATCGACTCGGGACCGCGCCGTGACATCCCGTCGGCGGCGCTGATCGGACCCGACGGCAAGAGCGAGGAGCACGACCGCACCGCCGGTGACGACCGCGGCGGCGACCACCACGCGGATCAGGTCGGGGAGCACCGATTGCTCGGGCACCCGCAGCGACTGGAGGATCTCCTGCGTCTGGAGGTCCTCCTCGTTGACCTCGATGTTGCGCAGCTCGAGGGATGCGTCGGCGCCGGCGGCGACGGCCAGCTCGAACCGGGCGCGAGAGTTCGTCCACGGGAGGAGCTGTGCGGAGATCGCTTCGAGCTCCTGTTCCTTGGTCTCCAGCGTCTCGCGGAGCGCCGACTGAACGGTGAAGTCGTCTGCGTTCGCTGCGATCTGGTTCCGCAACGCCAGGATGTCGGCCGAGCGCCGAGCGAGTTCGTTCTCGAGGTCGGCGGCTCCGGCGGCAGCCTCGAAGTCCTGGAGCAACGCTGCGGATTCACTCGCCTGTTCATTGGCCGCCACCAGTTCCCGACCGGTGATGCGCCGCTGCGTCTCGGACACGATGGTGAGCGCCTCGCGCACGCCGGCCTCGAGCGCCACTTCGGCTTCCTCGGCGGAGTTGGCGCCGAACGACACGCGCACGTCGCCGCTCTCGCCCACCGCGTTCAGCTGGATCCGAGCAGAGTCGGCCTCGGGGGCGATCTGAGAAAACGACCTCGAGGACCCGACGACTCCCGAGAGCGCTGTCGAGGTCGTCGATCGCCGCGCGCAGCCCGGCGGCGGAGCCCGTCTCGACGAACTCGGTGATCCGAACGACCGCCGTCGCCTGGAACTCTTCGTCGGCCGAGGATGCGAACAGGAGGCCGGCGATGACGGCCGTGATCGCCGGAACGAGGATCAGCGCACGCCACTTCCCCGAGAGGGACTCCCGCAACTCCACGGGAGAACCCTAACGGGCCCGACGCACAGCGCGAACGCGGCACGCAGGGTGATCCGGCTCGCCCGGCGCGACCGCGCGTCGGATCATGCGGCTCGGATGACGATGTCGTTCCAGCTCGACCCGCCGTCATCGGCGGTGCCGTTGCTCATCACCCGGAGGCCGTGAGTCGTCACCCCGGCGTGCAGCGAGGCGATCGACTCGTCGAGGCGGTGGCGGAGAGCGGTCTGCCCGTCGAGCCGGACCACGATGTCTCTGCCGTCGGCGGTCACCTCGAGGTCGTAGGTCGCGCCGAGCCGGAGTCCCGCATCGGTCTGCTGGGCGAGGAGCGTGTACGCACCCCCGCTGATCGAGTGCAGTGAGATCCGGTTCGCACCATCGCGGACGACCATCGACACGATGATCCCGTTCTCGTCGTCGGACGTGCGCACGGCGAGGCCCGGTGAGGCCCGACCCGACGACAGAGTGATCGACGACGCCACCGTGACATCGGACGTGCCGCTGCCTGCGAGCGCCACCGTGTTGCCTCGGGACGTCATCACTCGCGCCGAGCCGTCGATCGCCTGGAACTCTCCGTTGAACGTGGCCCAGCGAGGATCGGTTCGTTGCGTGAGGATGCGGGCGTCGTCGCCGCCGAACGAGTCGGACCAGATGACCTGTCCGTCGGCCCGCGGGGCGATCACGAACGAGTTGTCGAGGCGATCGGCTCGCTCGAGGTCGAGCTGGGGATCTCCGCCGGGCGGGGGAGTCGAACCACCTCCGCCGGTCGGCGGGGGTGTGGGGCTGCCGGGCTGGCCCGACGGCGGCGTCGAGCCGCCACCGCCTCCGGGAGAACCGGCGCCGGCCGACCCTGGGGGCACGAGTTCGGGCAGCAGCGGCTGGCGAGGGGTCCCGCCTCCACCGATCGAGGCGGGTGCGTTGTTCGTGACCACGTGGAGCGCCTGGATCATCTGCGCCATGTCGTCTCGCTGCGCGTCACCCCACGGGAATGTGCCGATGGCGAGCGAGTCGACGCCGATGTACGTCGCGTCCCACGCAGAGTCGTCGGTGATGTAGGCGCCGTAGTCCTGCAGCGCCGCGAAGATCTTCCGACCCTCCGCCGTGTCGATTCCCAGGCTCGCCGGTGTGACGTTGGGCGGCAGCGCCATCAGTGACCCCATCCGCAGCTGGGAGTTGTTCCCGCGGTAGCGATCGGGTCCGGCATATCGGTCGGAACTCGTGGCCGGCCACCGATAGCTCGACTCCTTGGTACCACCCCAGTAGAGGTGCTCGGACCACACCAGCAGGTCGAGCGCGTGCCGAATCGGATCGTCGCCCGTCATCTCGCCCGGCCGGATCGCGCCACCGAGCTGGCTCAGCCGCGACGCACCGTGTGCCCCGACGAGTCCGTCGCCGTACAGATCGGTGATGAACTTGTCGGTGCCCGGGCGGTTCGCGTAGAGCGGACCGGTCGCGGTGCAGCGGCCCATCGCTCCCATGTTGTAGAGCGTGCGTCCGTCGGGCTGGAGGAAGACACCGGGGTTGTTGGGTGTGACGTTGCCCGACACCGGCTTCGGCTGCCATCCGTTGGGGAGGTGGAGCGTGAAGTCGTGCTTCTCGTTGCCGGAGCAGCGGTCGCGCCAGTGGCCGACCTTGTACACATTGCGCACCGGGTCACCCGCATCGGTCTTCATGAGATACGACGTCTCGAGTGCGTGATGCTTCGTGTACGGCATGTTCGCCGGCGCGTACTGCGCGTTCGACCCGATCGGCATGTTCCAGATCGAGGTCGAGGTGAACGGCCGCAGCCACGCATCACGGGGCTCTGGCGCGGCGACGGCGTCGTTGGAGCCACCGGAGGTGGAGGCTCGTTCGACGAGGACACCGGCGGTGACGGCAAGAGCCAGGACGACGAGGACGGTCTTCCAGGACCGTCCGGCGGAGGACGAAGTCACGTCGGGTTCATCGGTCGATGCCGTCGCCGACCTGAGCACGAACCCAATCGGGGGGATCAGACGCACGGGATGACCGTACTTCGAATGTTGCGGTTGCGTTGCGCACGGCGGACTTTATCGTGAAGAACCTCTCTACGTCGATCAGCGGACACGTTGGGTGACTGGATTCGGCGCAGATCCCCGGCTGATCGTGCGATCGGTGATCGTTCGCCGCTCTCCGTGTGCGGCGCACGGGCGTCCGTACACTGCTCCGATGCGCAGGATCCTCGTGCTCGGCCCACCACGTTCCGGCTCGACCTGGGCGTCGGAGGTGTTGGCATCCGTGCCGGGCGGCCTGCGCATCCACGAGCCCGACAGCGATCCGCACGTCCCGTTCGCCCTGCTCTCGAAGGCCGGCCTCGGTCGGTACCCGCTCCTCGGGAACGGTGACGATGCACCCCGGTACCGGGAACTGTGGAGCGCCGCACTCGCCGGACCCGACGATCCACGACGAGCCGTCGGTCTCGCCGACCGTGCGCTCGAGCGCGTGGCGAAGGGGCTGCTGCGCCTGTCGACGCTCGACGATCGCAACGCGATGCTCGTGCCGGCGACGGCCGACCCGACGCCGATGCGAGTGCGACTCCTCCATCGCGGACTCGCCCTCACGGCCCGCCCGCAGACTCCCGGTGTCGCCGAGATCCAGGTCGTGAAGTCGGTGCACACGCCGACCGCCGCCGACTTCGTGACGGCGATGACCGACGACCCGGTCGTCGTGATCCGGCGCAATCCGCTCAATGCGGTGGCGAGCTGGCTCGAGCTCGGCTGGAAGCGGCAACGGATCGGCGGGAGTCCCGCAGCGGAGCGAGCGTTCGCCGAGTCGATCGGAGGATCCGCGCCGCCATCCGACGATGCGCCGATCCTCGAGCACCACGCATGGAGCTACGCCGCGCTGACCCGGTCGCTCGATCTCGCCGTCGAGCACCACCCGGAGTGGATCGTCGTGCAGCACGAGGATCTGTGCAACGACCCGGTCGGAGGCTTCCGCCGCATGTTCGAGACACTCGATCTCCCATTCACCGACGAGGTCGTTGCCACCCTCGACGAGCGCAACCGACCGTCGACCGGGTACGAGACGAAACGGGTCGCCAGCGATCAGGCCGAGCGGTGGAAGGAGCGGCTCGACGACCAGCAGGTCGCGACCATCCGCAACATCGCCGCATCACTCTCGGTCGACTGCTGACCGCATCGACGCCGCGCGCTCGAGTCACGCGTGGACCAGACGAGACGAGTCAGTCGTAGATCAGCGGTGCGAGTGCGCTGACCATCACGATCACCGTCAGCGTGAGCGGGAAGCCGACCCGCGAGAAGTCGCGGAACCGGTACCCACCGAGGCCGGCGACCATCAGGTTCGTCTGGTAGCCGACGGGCGACAGGAACGAACAGGACGCACCGAACAGCACGGTGATGGCGAGCAACCGGGGATCGAGACCGAGGTCGGCGCTCACCCCGAGACCGACCGGAACCATGAGGGCCGCAGCGGCGGTGTTGGTGAGCAGCTCGCTGAGGACGATGGTCGACACGATCGTGACGGCGACGACCAGGTGGACGCCGAGTCCGTCGATCCGCTCGATGACGCCGGCCGCCTCGGCGGCGAGGCCGCTGGCCGAGATCGCTGCGCCGAGACCGATCGCCACCGCCATGGTGAGGACGACGTTCACATCGATCGCGCGGCGAGCTTCGGTCACTCCGATCGCGCCGACGGCGATCGTGCCGATCGCCGCGGCGAGGGCCGCCTCGAAGAGGGACACGGCACCCGTCGCAGCGACCGCGATGAAGGCCACGATGATCGCGCCGACGACGAACGCCTTCGACCGCCGGACGGGTGCCTGCTGGTCGAGCCCGGCCACGAGCGAGAAGTCGCGATCGTTTCTCCATCGCGCCTCGAACCCGCCGTCCGCCAGCACGAGGAGCACGTCGCCGGCGCGCAGCGGGATGCGCCCGAGCTGACCCCCGAGGTCCTCGCCTTCGCGGTGGATCGCCATGACGGCCCCGCCGAAACGCCCGCGGAAGCCGACCGATCGGAGCGACTCACCCACCAGCGAGGACAGCGGAGCGACGACCGCTTCGAAGACACCAGAGTCGGCCCCCGCCGCGAGCCCGATCTGCTCCTCGGCGATCGAGCGGAGCCCCTCGACGTCGTGCAGGTCGACGATGCGGCTGGCATCACCGACGAAGCAGCACAGGTCGCCCGATTCGAGCACCGTGTCGGGTCGGACCGCGATCGAACGCGGAGCGGACTGCGGGCCGCGCCGCCTCTCGATGAACGACAGGTAGGCGCCGTTGAGCTCGCGGAGCCCCGCGTCCTCGACCGACCGACCGACCAGCGGTCCGCCCGCGTCGACCACGAACGCGATCTGGAACTGGCGCGCCCGCCGCTCGATCGAGGTGGTGATCGGCGAACGCTCGGGCAGGAGCCGTCGACCGACCGTCGACAGCACGATCACACCGGCGATCGCGACCGGAACACCGAGGGGCGAGATCTCGAAGATGCGCAGCGGCTCCTCTCCGCTCGCCACCAGCACGTCGGACACGACGAGATTCGTCGAGGTGCCGATGATCGTGACGACGCCACCGAGGATGCTCGCGAACGACATCGGCATCAGGAAGCGCGACACGCTGACCGAGTTCCGATCGGCCCAACGGACCACTTGCGGAGCCGCCATCGCGATGACCGGCGTGTTCGGGATGAACGACGACAACGCGGCAGTCCCACCGCAGAGAGCGAGCACCGAACCGTCGCGACGGAGCGCTCGGTCGACGAGTCCGCCGAACAGTCCCGTGGCGGTCGCGGCGCCCGCGACGACGTACAGAGCTGCGATGGTGGCGACCGCCGTCGACGAGAATCCGCCGAGCGCGGGGGACGGCTCGACGACGTCGGCGAAGACGAGCGCCGTCAGCGCAGCGCCGAGGACGAGCGCGGGTGGATACCGGTCGGCCACGAGTACGCCGACCACGCCGACGAGGACCGCGAGCGCGATCCACGAGTCGAGACTCACGAGTCACCTCGAGCCACCGGCCGGACGAATCCTCCTCGGGCGTTCGCACGGCGACGGTATGGTCGTGCCGGCATGCGGATCAGCGAGCGGGTCGACAACGCCGTCCGTGCGGCGGCCGCCTTGTCGACGGCCGACGGCTCGGCCATGAAGGCCGAGGCCATCGCCACCGGCCAGGACATCTCGCTCAAGTACCTCCTCGACATCCTGCGCGATCTCAAACGGGCCGAGCTCGTGCGGTCGAAGCGCGGTCCCGACGGCGGCTTCACCCTGTCACGACCGCCCGACGCCATCACGATCGCCGACGTCTTCCGGGCCATCGACGGCCCGTTGGCCGACGTGCACGACGAGAGCCTCCGTGACCTGTCGTATCCCCCGCCCGCCGAATCGTTGCCGCGCGTCTGGATGGCGATCCGCGGAAGCCTGCGCAACGTGCTCGAGACCGTCACGCTGGCCGACCTGACATCGGGCGAGCTGCCCGAGAGCGTCGACGAACTCGCCGAGCAGTACCAGCGCGAGACCCGCCAACGAACGGGTTGACCCCGCTCACGAGACGAGGCACGACGATGAGCTCCACCCCCCACGCATCCGCCGACCGGTCCACGCTCGGCGTCGCCGTCGAGGCGGTTCGACGCGCGTCGGCGGCGTGTGTCTCGGTGCAACACCGCCTGGCGGCCGGCGACGCGATCACCAAGGGCGACGACAGCCCGGTGACGGCGGCCGACTTCGCCGCACAGGCCGTCGTGTGCGCCACGCTCGTCGAGGCGTTGGGGACCGGCATCGAGCTCGTGGGCGAGGAGGACTCGTCCGACCTCACCGACCCCGACCACGCCGAGCTGCTCGCGACGGTGCAGGACATCACGTCGACCGGCCTCGGTCGGTCGGTCGCCGCCGACGACGTCGTCCGGTGGATCGACGTGGGCGCATCGGACGGAACGACCGACCGGTACTGGACTCTCGATCCGATCGACGGCACGAAAGGTTTCCTGCGCGGCGACCAATTCGCCGTGGCCCTCGCGCTGATCGACGAGGGTCAGGTCGTCCTCGGGGTGCTCGGATGCCCGAACCTCCCGACTCCCGATGGTGGAGTCGGTGCGATCTTCGCCGCCGATGCACACGGCACCGTGTCCCACGGGCTGCCGTCGGACACGACGATCGACCAGCCGATTCGCGTGGCGTCGCCGGCCACGGTGGCCGAGTCCCGATTCTGCGAGTCGGTCGAGTCGGGCCACTCCGATCACTCGCAGTCGCAGCAGATCGCCGACCTGCTCGGGATCACGAGCGATCCCTACCGGATCGACAGCCAATGCAAGTACGCAGCCGTCGCTCGTGGCGACGCGTCGATCTACCTGCGCCTGCCCACACGGGCCGACTATGTCGAGAAGATCTGGGATCACGCAGCGGGCAAGTTCGTGGTGGAGCGTGCCGGCGGCACGGTCAGCGACGTCGAGGGTCGCCCGCTCGACTTCTCGCACGGCGCCCGGCTGTCGGCCAATCGCGGCGTCGTCGCGACGAGCGGTGCTTTCCACGATCAGGTCATCGACGCGGTCACCCGGGTCCTGAACGCCTGACGTCCAGGACGTCACGGAACGCTCTCCGTGCTCGGATGAGTTGGACACGGAGCGGATTGTACGTATTGTCTACCGATATGACGGACATTGCGGAGAAATCTGAGACGGGGGGCGCGTCGGCCGTGCGGATCACGCCCGAGCGCCTCACCCACCTGGAGCGGCTCGAGGCCGAGGCGATCCAGATCATGCGCGAGGCGGCCGCCGAGGCCGACAACCCGGCGATGCTCTACTCGGTCGGCAAGGACAGCTCGGTGATGCTGCATCTCGCCGTCAAGGCGTTCTTCCCGAGCACTCCCCCGTTCCCGCTGGTCCACGTCGACACGATGTGGAAGTTCCAGGAGATGTACTCGTTCCGCGACGCGACCGCGGAGAAGCTCGGTATGGACCTCGTCGTCCACCACAACCCCGAGTGCATCGAGCGCGACATCAACCCGTTCGATCATGGCTCGGCGCTGCACACCGACATGTGGAAGACCGAGGGACTCAAGCAGCTGCTCGACGAGAAGAAGTACGACCTCTGCTTCGGCGGGGCCCGACGCGACGAGGAGAAGTCGCGGGCGAAGGAGCGGGTGTTCTCCATCCGCTCGCCGCAGCACCAGTGGGACCCGAAGCGTCAGCGGCCCGAACTCTGGCAGCTCTACAACGGTCGGCGCAGCCCCGGCGAGAGCATCCGCGTGTTCCCGCTGTCGAACTGGACCGAGCTCGACCTGTGGCAGTACATCCACCTCGAGAGCATCCCGCTCGTGTCGCTGTATCTCGCGAAGGAGCGTCCTGTCGTCGAACGCGACGGCGCGCTGATCGTCATCGACGACGACCGCTTCCGCTTCGAGCCCGGCGAGGAGCCCGAGATGCGTCTCGTGCGCTTCCGCACGCTCGGCTGCTATCCGATCACGGGGGCGATCGAGTCCGACGCCGCCAGCCTTCCCGACATCATCCGCGAGCTGTTCCTCGCGACCACGTCCGAACGTCAGAACCGCGTGGCCGACCACGACGGCGTCAGCTCGCTGGAGAAGAAGAAGCAGGAGGGTCATTTCTGATGGCTGCCACCGACACCGTCAACGCCCCGGCCGAGGACATCGCGGCCGACGTCGCGGAGTATCTCGAGGCGAACCAGAACAAGTCGATGCTGCGGTTCATCACGTGCGGCTCGGTCGACGACGGCAAGAGCACACTCATCGGCCGACTGCTCTACGAGTCGCATCTCGTCTTCGAGGACCACCTCGCAGCGCTCGAGGTCGACTCGGCCAAGGTGGGCACCCAGGGCGGCGACCTCGACTTCGCACTGCTCCTCGACGGACTCTCTGCGGAGCGCGAGCAGGGCATCACGATCGACGTCGCCTACCGGTTCTTCACCACCGAGAAGCGCAAGTTCATCGTGGCCGACACACCGGGCCACGAGCAGTACACGCGCAACATGGTCACCGGTGCGTCCACGGCCGACGTCGCGGTGATCTTGGTCGACGCCCGCAAGGGTGTGCTCACGCAGACGCGGCGCCACAGCTTCCTCGTGTCGCTGCTCGGGCTCCGGAAGGTCGTCATCGCCATCAACAAGATGGACCTCGTCGACTACTCGAAGGACGTCTACGACTCGATCCGCGAGGAGTACCTCGAGTTCGCCGAGCGGATCGGCCTCGGCGCCGACCCGGGCGACATCACGTTCATCCCGCTCTCGGCGCTCAAGGGCGACAACGTCACCGAGCCGAGCGCCCACACGCACTGGTACCACGGCCCGACGCTGATGGGATTCCTCGAGACCGTCGAGGTCGACGACGAGCGACCGAGCCAGTCGTTCCGCATGCCCGTGCAGTGGGTCAACCGGCCGAACCTCGACTTCCGGGGGTTCTCCGGTCAGATCGTCGGCGGCACCGTCCAGCCGGGCGATCCGATCCGTGTGCTCCCGTCCGGCACCACGTCGACGGTCGACCGGATCGTCACGATGGACGGCGACCTCGACGTCGCGATGGCCGGCCAGTCGGTCACGATCACGCTCGCCGACGAGATCGACGCCTCGCGCGGTGACCTGCTGTGCACGGCCGATGCGCCCGCCGAGGTGGCGGACCAATTCGAGGCACACGTCGTCTGGATGCACGAGGACGCGATGCTCCCCGGGCGCCCGTACCTCATGAAGATCGGCACCCGGACCGTCGGCGTCACGATCGCCAATCCGAAGTATCGGGTCGACGTCAACAACCTCGAACACCTCGCCGCAGACACACTCGAGCTCAATGAGATCGGCGTGTGCAACCTGAGCCTCGATCGACCGATCCCGTTCGACCCGTATCCGGGACTCGCGATCGGTGAACGCAACGCCGGCCAGCCCGGCAACCGCGACACCGGTGGATTCATCATCATCGACAAGATCACCCAGAACACGGTGGGAGCCGGACTGCTCCACTTCGCGCTGCGCCGCTCACAGAACATCCATTGGCAGGACGTGCAGGTCGACAAGCAGACCCGCATCGAGCGCCAAGGCCACCGGCCGGGTGTCGTCTGGTTCACCGGGCTGTCGGGGGCGGGCAAGTCGACCGTCGCCAACATCGTCGAACAGAAGCTGCACGCGGCGGGCGTCCGCACGTACCTGCTCGACGGCGACAACGTGCGTCACGGACTCAACCGCGACCTCGGATTCACCGACGTCGATCGGGTCGAGAACATCCGTCGAGTCAGCGAGGTGGCCGGCCTCATGGTCGACGCCGGGCTCGTGGTGCTCGCCTCGTTCATCTCCCCGTTCCGCGCCGAGCGTCGGCTCGCACGCGAGCGAGTGGAGGACGGCGAGTTCCTCGAGGTGCACGTCCACGCCCCGCTCGACGTCGCGGAGAGCCGCGATCCGAAGGGCCTGTACGCCAAGGCCCGGCGCGGCGAGCTGGCGAACTTCACCGGGATCGACTCGCCCTACGAGCTGCCCGAGTCACCCGAGGTCGCTCTCGACACCTCGACCATGACCGCCGAAGAGGCGGCCGACATCGTGATCGCCGAGCTCCGCAGCCGAGGGCTCATCGACTGAGCACGCGCGGGAACCGGTTCACGTCAGCTCATCCCGTCGTTTCGGCGGGATGAGCTGACGGGAGCCAGAGCCGCTGCGGTTCACAGCAGCACATCCTGCGAGATCGGGGACATGTACTGACGCGAGTCAGCCGACGAGGTCCCAGACCACGACCGTGCCATCGACCGAGCCGGTCACGAGCGACGTCGAGTCGGACGAGAAGCTCACGGCCGGAACGGCGCCCACGTGGCCGGTCGCCTCGGCCGCGAGCTCACCCGACGCCACGTCCCAGACGCGCACGATCCCGGACTCGGCTCCCGACGCGAGGAAACGACCGTCGGTCGACAGCGACAATCGCGACGCACGCGCCGTCGAGCTGGCGAACGTCCGGAGTACGGCGCCCGACGTCGTGTCGACCTCGACGAGCCGCCCCGAGAGATCGCTGCCGATCATCGTCGCGCCGCCCGGGAGCAACGCGATCGACCACAGCCCGCCCGGCGGCGCGGCGAACTCGCCGACGAGCTCGAAGGTGTCGAGATCCCAGATCGCCACCCGTCCGCCGTCGGCCGACGTGATCAGCTGCGCGTCGTCCTCGCTGACCGCGACGTCGAGGATCGTGCCGCCCTCGGCGGGGAACTGGTGGATCAGATCGCCGGTCGCGGCATCGAGGACCGACGCCGTGAAGTCGTGCGACGTCGCGATGATCCGCGACCCGTCGTTCGTGTAGCGAACGATGCTGTCGAAGAAGGTGCAGAGCGGGTTGCTCTCGGCCTCGCCCCAGACCGAGAACACCCGGTCCGACCGCTCCTGCCCGTACACACTGACCGTGTCGTCGAACGAGGTCCCGGTGCGACGCTGGGCGACCCCGGTGACGAGGGAACCGCCGTCGGGCGAGAACTCGACCGCGGTGACCCGACCCTCGGGATGGAGGAGCGACCGGCCCGCGAACGGATCGGCGACCGACGTGACGGTGACCGTGCCGTCGGTGGCCGCGACCGCGAGCTCGCCCGTGGCCGACGTTCCGACCGACGTGACGGGGGCGGCGACGAAGCGGTCGATCCGAACGGCGACGCCGGTCGCCACGTCGAGATCGTGGACGGTCCCGTCGAGGTCGACGATGGCGAGACGATCGCCAAGGCCGGACACGAAGAGCGGGTCGGCGTCGGCCAGCGTGGACCGACCGACGGTCGAGGTGGACTCGACGACCTGGACGTCGCCGGAGTCGGAGACGAGCGCCACTCGGCTGCCCGGACCCGGCACGACGGCACGACTCTCACCCTCGATCTCGACCGGCACCTCGACCGCGACCCCGGCGGGATCGATCGACCGCAGAACCGTGTCGTCGAGCCACCACACGGTTCCGTCGCCGGTGACCGCCCATCGACTCGCCGATCCGGCGGCCGGGAGGTCGACGACCTGGGGCTCGGCCGCCGTGTCACCGTCCCAGATCGACAGCTGCCCGGCGAACGGATCGTCGAGCCGCCCGTGGGCCACGACCAGCCGGTCACTCGACTCGGCGACCGCGACGGTGTCGATGCGGACGGCCGGGTCGAGACCGAGCGGCGTGTCGACGAACTCGGCCGACGGCCCGGCGCGGAGCACGCTCAGCGACTCGCCCTCACCGACGACCGCCGCGACCGCCGATCCTCCACTCGAGACATCGAGCGCGATGATGTCGCGGCCTTCGCCGATCGAGAACGCATCGATCGCCCCCGACGCCGTGTCGACGAGCTGCAGGTCACCGCCGACGGCGACCGCAGCTCGTGTGCCTCCGCTCGACTCCCGGGTGACGTCGGAGAACCCGGCGACGAGTGCCGGCTCGTCGCCGACCCGCCAGACCTCGACCCCACCGCCGACCCCGGCGACCACCACCGCCGATCCGTCGGGAGTGAGCTCGACCGACCGGACGTCGCCGGCGAGACCCGACGGGATCTCGACCACGGTGTCGCCCTCGACCGTCAGCAGGCGGCTCGTGGTGGCGACGACGATCCGGCCGCCTCCGGTGTCGGCGAGCAGCGCCCGACCCTCCCCGACGACGTGGCGCGCGGCGAGCTGGACGCGACCGGACCCGCGGGTCGACGGCTCGACCGGTTCGGACCCGCCCGGCACGACAACATCAGCCCCGCCGCTCAGCGGATCGTCGGCCCCCTGCTCGACGGGATCGGCCAGCAGCGAGCACGCGGGTGCGATCGCGACGAGCAGGATCGCCGCGCGCCAGGGCCCACTCGCCGATCTCCACGCCACCGCGTCACGGTACAAGCGCCGCATCACGAGCAGGCTTCAGCTCCCACCCCGTCGGTTCGGTGCACGGGAGAACAGACGAGATCCAGACGATCAGGTCGAACGGCCACCAGTACCCTCACCAGGCGTGAAGCTCTCAACGCGTCCCGTCGCCTTCATCACGGTCCTCGCCGCCGCCGTCATCGGCGGCGGAGTGTTCGCTGCGACGTCGATCCAGCTCGTCTCCGCCGACGATCCCGAGACCGGATCGGTGTTCACGACCGTCGAGCAGTGTCGTCTGGTCGACACGCGCCCGGCGAGCAACGTCGGTCCCCAGAGCGGTCCACTCGGCGCCGGCGAAACGGTCACCTTCACCGCCCACGGCACCAACGGTGAGTGCACGATTCCCACCGAGGCCACCGCTCTCGCGCTCAACGTGACCGCACTGGGCGCCACCGAGCAGACGTTCCTGACCATCTGGGACGGTGGAGCCAATCCGGGCACTTCGAGTCTCAACCCGGCGCCGGGTCAGCCACCCACGCCGAACGGCGTCAACACGCCTCTCTCCGACACGGGAACGTTCGACGTGTTCAACAACGTCGGATCGGTCAACGTGATCATCGACGTCGTCGGTTTCTACGGCCCGCACGACCACGACGACGTGTACCTCCGGATCACCGATGCCGAGACCGAGTACCTGTCGGTGACCGACGCCCAGACCGACTACGTCCCCCAGTCGGCCGTCGCCGGCGACGGCGTCTTCGTGAGCGGTGTCGTCACCGACGACACCGGGTCGGCGCCGTCCATCTCCTCCACCGCCCCGACGGGGATCTCCTCGGCCGTGGCCGTCGGCGTCGACGACGACGGCGAGTACGAGGTGACGGTCTCGGGACTGCCCGACGGGTTCGAGCCGCGAGTGCTCCTGACCGCGATCGAGGACGCGACCCCCGACATGGGTGACGCCGGACGCTCCTGCGTGCTCGGCGCCGCTGCGCTCACGGTGACGGGCGGCAGCCTCACCATCCCGGTGGGGTGTTTCGGCGAGGAAGACACGGGTACGGACGCGATCGTGTCCGAGGACTCGTCGTTCCACTTCCTCCTGATCGGCTGAGCCGTCGGACCGGTCGTCGCGACCGGTCAGACGTCGAGGTGTCGCCGGAGCGCCTCGGCGAAGTCGTCGAGCGACTCGGCCTGCAGGAGGCGCGCGTGCGAGCCGGGAACCGTGTCGACCGTGAGCGATCCCGACGACCGATCGGCCCAGCGGAGGTGCCAGTCCTTGTCGGGCAGACCACTCCATTCCTCGCTGCGGATCAGGTGGATGTCGGCTCGGACCTGGCGACCCCGGTATCTCCGGTGTGCGTCCCGGACGGCGGCGCGACGTGAGGTGTCGTCGTCGCCGGACCCCGCTCGTGCGCTCCATCCGAGCAGCAGCATTCGGGTGCGCCACCATGCCGCGTGGAGCAACCGGCTCGCACCCGACCGGGTGTAGAGCCGGAGCCGGCTGAGCACGTACCGGATCGGCGACGGCCGCGGCGGCTCGACGCCCGGTGGAGCGATGTCGACGACCGTCAGCGACCCGATCTCGTCACCCTGGTCCTCGAGACGGCCGACCACCTCGAGCGCCTCCCAGGCACCGGCGCAGTGTCCGACGACGTCGTACGGACCGACCGGCTGCACCGTCTTCATCTCGCTCACGTAGCGGGCGGCCACCTGCGAGATCGATGCGCGACCGTCGGACTCGGCCGCCACGGCGTGCGGCTCGAGGGCGTACACGACTCGCCCGTCGAGCTCCTGCGCCAAACCGTGGAAGCTCAGTGCCGAGATCAGGTACGGCGTGATGACGAAGAGGGGGACACCGGTCGCATCGCCGTCGGACACGCGCACCATGGAGGTCCACTCCGACGCCCAGCCCTCGTGGTCGAGGAGGGCGGCGAGACCGGCGATCGTGGGGGCGCGGAACAGCAACCCGATCGGCGGTCGGCGGCCGGTCGACTCGTGGATCTCACCGAACATGCGCACAGCGAGCAGGGAGTGGCCGCCGAGGTCGAAGAAGTCGTCGTCGAGTTCGACGTGGTCGACGTCGAGCACGTCGGTCCAGATCCGGGCCAGCGTCCCCTCGAGCTCGCGACGGCGCTCATCGCGGTCGGAGCGAGCCTCGGTCGGGCCGCCGGCGGGAACCGAGGTTCCCGCCTCGGCCGCGGGGTCGTCGACTTCGATCAGCTCGCCCGCTGCGACCATCGGCGCAGCACCGGTCGAACGCAGTTCGGCGATCGTTGGCGGCCCGACGGGTGACACCACCCGATGGAGCATCTCGATGAACCGTGACGACCAGGCGGCCGCGCTGTCGCCGGTGACCTGTCGGGGGTCGAACTCGACGCGCAGGACGCCGGTGAGTTCGGGATCGATGGTGAGCGAGAGGTCGAAGTCGACGGCCCGGTGCTCGACCGGGAGGATGTCGAAGTGAGCGCCGCTCAGACTCGGCAGCGCGATGGGGGCGTTGTGGACGTTGAGGAACACCTGGAAGAACGGCGATCGCACTCCGGCCCGCGGGGGTGAGAGTTCGCCCACGATGCGGTCGAACGGGACGTCCTGATGGTCGTAGGCCTCGAGCGAACAGTCGCGCACGTGCGCCAGCAACTCGTCGAACTCGACTCGGCCGGAGGTGTCGATCCGCAGAACCAGCGTGTTCACCAACGAGGTGATCGTCCGTTCGGTGTCGAGATGGTGCCGGTTCGCGATGGGCATCCCGATCGGGATGTCGTCGGAGCCGGCCACCTCCGACAGGAGCAACGCCAGGGTCGACGCATAGACCATGAACCCGGTCGCACCGCGTGCGGCCGCGTAGGCGTCGATTCCGGACCGCAGTCCGTCGTCGAGCGAGACGAGCAGCACGCCGTCGCCCGCGTCGGATGCCGCGGACGCCGGACGTTCGCGGTGCGATGTCGCAGCGAGGGGCAGTTCGAGCGACGACAGTCCGCCGAGCCGGCCACGCCAGTACTCCATCTGCCGTTCGATCTCGTCAGGTTCGACCCGTTCGATCCACGGCGACACGAAGACGTCGGCCACCTCGCCGTCGGCGCCAGCACCGCTCTCACTGTCCGGCTGCGAACCCCGCTGCTGCGCGACGGCGACGCCGACGGCGTCGAGCAGGACCCCGAACGACCACTGGTCGGCGATGATGTGATGGATCACGACGCCGAACACGAGGTCGTCGGCGTCGATCACGTCGCAGGTGAACCGCACGAGCGGCGGACGAGACAGATCGAACGGCGCCCGCGCGAGCTCGACGATCCGCGACCTCGCGGCGGCGATGCGCGCCTCGACTCCGTCGACGGAGCGACGGTCGACGACGTCGATCCTGGGGACCACGTCGGGGTGCACCGTCGAGACGATGTCACCGTCGTCGACCGAGAACGCCGACCGCAGAGCCGGCTGATCGGCGACCACCGCAGCGAGGGCTGCGCGCACCTCGTCGAGTTCCAGCCCACCTCGCACGCGGATCTGTGCAGCGAGGTTGTAGGTGGTCGACGACGGGTCGACGGCCTGGGCGAACCACATCCTGCGCTGCGACGGAGTCAGTGATCCCGAGGTCGTGTGGTCGTCGCTCGACGACGGGTCGGGCGCATCGGCCGGGCCGTGATCGGGGCGGGAGACCGTCGCCGAGGGCGTCCGCTCGACCTCGACGGCCAGGGTGCGCGGAGACGGGTGATCGAACACGGCGCGGATCGGGAGGCGTCGCCCGGTCGCGGACTCGAGTCGGGAGATGATGCGCGTCGCGTCGAGCGAGTGACCTCCGGAATCGAAGAAGTCGGCGTCCGCGTCGAGTTCCGGCGCATCGAGCACCTCGCGGTAGATCGCGAGCGTCGCGTCGAGCAGCGTCGGATCGGCGAGGTCGACCGCGCCCGTCGACGCCGACTCCGATGCCGATTCCGGGGCCGAGACGTCGAGGTGGACCTGCGGCAGACGTCGGCGGTCGATCTTCCCGCTCGGCGTGCGGGCGAAGCGTTCGACGACCGCGATCGAACCGGGCAGCATCGACCGGGGAAGACGTCGCGACGCGAAGTGACGGAGATCGGTCGCGTCGAGGTCGGTCTCGCCCCGCACGAACGCGACGAGCCGTGCGTCGGCGCCGTCACCGACCACGGTCGCCACGCTCTCGACCACCGCCCGGTGGGACTCGAGCACCGCTTCGATCTCGCCCAGCTCGATCCGGTGACCGCGGACCTTGACCTGCGAGTCGGTGCGGCCGTGGAATTCGAGGACGCCGCCCGGTCCGTGCCGGACGAGATCGCCGGTGCGGTACATCGGACGCTGCCGCCCGACGAACGGATCGTCGACGAAGCGTTCGGCGGTGAGGTCGGGCCGGCCGACATATCCGATCGCGACGCCGTCGCCGCCGATCCACAGCTCCCCGATGGTGCCGTCGGGGACCGGTCGCGAGTGCTCGTCGAGCACGTGGAGACACACGCCGGGCAGCGGTCGACCGAGCCCGATCCGACGGTGTCCGGGCTCGACGCGATCGGCGGTCGCCCACACCGTGGTCTCGGTCGGCCCGTAGAGATTCCAGACCGACGCTCCCCGAACCGACAGGTCGGCGGCGAGTTGCGGTGTCATCGGTTCGCCGCCGCAGAGGATCGCGAGTCGATCGTGACCGGTCCAGCCGTTCTCGATCAGCATGCGGTACACGGTCGGCGTCGCCTGCACCAGGGTCGCTTCGCCGAGCGCGCGCCCGAAGAGGACGGGGTCGACGACGGTGTCGCGATCGATCAACAGCACCTCACCCCCGACCACGAGCGTGCCGACGAGCTCGAGGAGCGCCGGGTCGAACGAGAGCGTCGTCGACGCGGCGACGACGTCGTTCTCGTCGAGTTCGATCCGTTCGCACATCGAACGGAGGAATCCGGCGAGGCTCGCCTGGGTGACGGCGACACCCTTCGGGCGACCGGTCGAGCCCGACGTGAAGTAGACGTGAGCGAGACCGTCGGGACGTGCCGACGACGCCGGACGCACCGCCCGCTCCGTCCGGTCGAGGGCATCGGTCGCTGTCGGTGGATCGTCGGGGACGTCGTCGAGGTCGACGACCGTCAGGCTCGGACGCTCGAGGACGTCGACGAGCTCGGCCGCACCGACGGTGGTGGCATCGACCACGACGCAGCTGACTCCGGCGTCGCCGATCATGTCGCCGAGACGCGCCGCGGGGTAGCTCGGGTCGAGCGGGACGAATCCCCGACCGGAGCGCCACACGGCGAGCACCGCAGCGACCATGTCGACGGACCGGCTGGTGAGGACCCCGATCGGATCGTCTCCGTCGACCGCTGCGAGGACCTCGGCGATCCGGTCGGTCCGACGGCCGAGCTCGGCGTAGGTGACCCGACGCCCGCGATGTCGGATGGCGACCGAGTCGGGCGACGCAGCCATCCGTTCATCGACGAGATCGGACACGGTGGACGTCGCGGTCGTGGAATCGAGGGTCCCGAACTCGCTGCGCTGCCGCTCTCGCTGATCGGAGCCGATCAGATCGACATCATCGACGGGTACGTCGGGATCGATGATCGATGCTCGGAGCACCCGAGCGAGGCGCTCGCCGAGGAGTTCGATCGACGAACGGGCGAAGCGCTCCACCTGGTACTCGAGGGCGAGTGTGACGGAACCGCCGTCGCCCGCTCCGATGAGAGTCACCGCAGCCGGCGACGAGCGCACCGGCATCGACGCCGCGGCGACCGACTCACGATCGCGATCGAGCGAGCGATCACCCAGCGCGAGCGAGCGGGCGAGCGACGGATCGACGAGACGCACCGACTTCTGCCACGAGAACGCGACCTCGGTCGCCGGCACCGACCCGGTCGGGCGACCGGTCTCGTGCATGAGGGTCGACAGCGGGAGCCAGTCGTGCGGTCGGGAGGCGCGGGTCTGTCGATCGACCTCGCCGATCAGCTGCGCCACCGTGGTCGACGACTCGGCCTCCGACACCCGGAGGACCTGGTTGAGACAGCAGCCCAGCGTGCGGGCCGTCGCTCCGGTTCGATTGGCCTTCGACTCGATGACCGTGACGCGGTCGGATCCGAGTGTGCGGTGGAGCACCGTGTCGAGGGCGGCGAGCACGACCGAGCGAATCGAGGTGCCGAGCCGGTCGGCGAGGTCGCGGATTCCGATCTCGACCTCGCGATCGAGGCGGACGGGGACGACGTCACCGAGTCCGGGTCGCGGTCCGACGACGAGTCCGTCGTCGACGAGCGTGGTGGGCCGGGAGTGGTCGACGAGTGGGCGCCAGTGTTCGAGCGCCGCCGCACGATCGGATCCGCCCAGGCGCGTCGACTCGATCTCGACGTGCCGGTGGAACGAACCGAGCCGTCGGAGCGGCGGCATGGGCTCGCTGCGTCGAACGGCCGCGTAGGCCTGTGCGAGCCACGCCCCGAGCAGGCCCACGGTCCACAGGTCGACGACGAGGTGGTGCGCGACGATCGCGACCACCATCGAGTCGTCGGGGAGGAGATACCCCTGGAAGCGGACGAGCGGACCGTTCTCGACGTCGAACGGCGCGCAGTGGAGCTGCCTCAGCGCGTCGTCGAGATCGTCGGCCGAGATGTCGTCGCATCGCCATGCTGCGACGTCGCCGGCGGGGAGGATTCGTCGCTCCGGTCGACCGTCGACGTCGACGAACACCGAACGCAGATCGTCGAACGTGTCGATCGCATGGCGGATGACCGTGTCCGCGTGACTCGGCTCGACGGGAGCGTCGAGCCGGACCGCGAACGAGACGTGCAGATGCACCGAATCGGGATCGTGGCGAGCGTCGAACCACATCGACTCCTGCGTCGCGGTGACGCCACGGGTCGTCTCGGCGGTCGTGTGGTCCGACCGGGTCGTGAGAGGGGAGCTCACGTCAACCCACCACCAGGCACGCGTTGTGACCGCCGAACCCGAAGGAGGTGCTCAGTGCCGGACCGGGGTCGATCGAGCGACGGTCGCTCGAGACGTCGATGAGGCCGTCGATCTCGGGATCGAGCGTGGACAGAGTCCTCACGCCGGGGAGATCGCCGCTCTGAGCGGTGAGGACGGCAGCGATGCACTCGACGGCGCCGGCGCCACCGACCAGGTGCCCCATGACGGCCTTGGTGGCGGTGACGGGGACGGCCGATGGGCCGAACACGTCGGCGAGAGCGGCCGCCTCGGCCGCGTCGTTGCGGGACGTCGACGTGCCATGTGCGTTGACGTGGGCGATGTCGCTCGGCTCGATGCCCGCATCGACCAGGGCGGCCCGCACGCACGCGGCGGCACCGGCCCCTCCGTCGGGCGGGGCGACGATGTGATGCGCGTCGTTGTTGACGCCGTACCCGAACACGGTGCCGAGACCGGTCACCGACCCGTCGTCACGCTCGAGGACCACGAATCCGGCGCCCTCCCCCATGACGAATCCGTCGCGGTCGGCATCGAACGGGCGCGACGCGGAGCCCGGGTCGTCGAGACGGCTCGACATGGCCTCCATCCGGAGGAATGCCGTGACCACGTGCTCGACGTGGAGCGCGTCGACTCCTCCGGCGAGCACCCGGTCGGCGCGGCCCGTGCGCAGCAACCACAGCGCCTCGCCGATGGCGTCGGCACCGGACGCGCAGGCCGTGGCGATGGTGAGCGCCGGGCCGGTCCAACCCAGCCGGATGGCGAGATGCGCGGCGATCGAGTTCGACATGACGACGGGAATCGTGAGGGGTGAGACCGCTCGCGGACCCCGGTCACGCCACGCCTCGCTCTGCGCCTCGTGCGACCCGGCCGCGCCGAACCCGGTGCCGACCACCACGGCGCACCGCTCGGGATCGGGCCCGTCACCCACCATGGCGAGAGCGTCGTCGGCGGCCCAGAACGCCATGAGGTGAGCGCGATCGAGGCGACGGAGCTCGTGGCGTTCGAAACGATCAGCGGGCTCGAAGCCCGACGCATGACACGCCAGATACTCCAGCTCGTACCGGGTGGTGCGTGCGACCACCGCCCGTGTCTCGGCGGCGTCGACGAGTGAGCGGGAGAACGAGTTCAGGTCGCTCCCCAGGGGGGAGACCACTCCGAGGCCGCGGACGATGGCGGACGTCATCTCACGGCACCGACGTCACGACGCGGCGTCCTGCGCCGCCTTCTGCTGTTCGATGACCGCGACGGTCTCGCCGAACGTGGTGACGGACTCGAACTGCTCGCTGGCCAGCGCGATCCCGTGTTGCTCCTCGAGGATCATGCCGATCTCGATGAGGTCGAGCGAGTCGATCCCGAGGGTCTCGAGATCGGCGTCGTCGACGAGGTCGGCTGCTCCGATCCCACAGACCTCCTCGACCGCTCGGACCACATCGCTTCGCATCACTCGTCTCCTGATCTCGTGTTCCCACTCGACTCGGGCGTCTGCCCGCCTCGACCGGACCGGCGAGCGTCTCGGCGACGCCGGACGCGCCGACCACGGTTGATGTCGGACGAATCCGAGGTCGTCTTGAGCCACGACCCCACCGTCCGGGGAGCCCCTGTGCTCCGCGAAATGTATCGACGACTCTCCGCGGTCGTCGTGCCGATCTCGTGACGATCTGTCCGGTGGCCCCCGTCGAGGTCGCGCCGCACGAGGCCGTCAGGACTCCGACGACGATGCCCAGCGAATCCGGTCGAGGAGGTCGGCGACGCGCACCGTGGTGTCGAGATCGTGCGCGTCGCTCTCTGTCCGTCCGGCGCGCAGACACCGGTGGACCTCGTCGATCTCGTGGGTGTAGCCGTTGCCGTTCGCCGGAAGTCGCTCGACCCGCCTGGCACCCAGCCGTCGGCGGACCGTCCGAGCGACTCCGGTCAGCTGTGACCCGCCGGGAAGCGACGCCACGCGTCCGGCGAGGCCACCCCGTCCGTTGGTGGCGACCACGGCACCGCCATGGCGCCGCAGGATCATCCGGTCAGGTGCGCAGACGGGCCCCGGCAGTTCGATCGTTCCCGTCGTGCCGACCAGGAGCGCCCGGCCGGGACCCTCGGAGACGATCGACGCGCCGAGAACCGAGCTGGCGCCCGACTGGTGTCGGACGAGCGCGGCGACTCGCTCGTCGACGCCGGAGGGACCGATGGCCACGTGCGCAGCGACCGCGTCGTCACCCGACTCGACCGGACCGGCGAACAGGTCGGCGATCGCTGCGGTGTACACACCCAGGTCGAGCAGCGCACCGCCTCCCGTGGACGGATCGAACCGTCGGTCGCCCTCGCGGATCGGCACGTTGACGCTGAAGTCGGCGTGCACCTCGAGGAGGTCGCCGATGCCACCCTCCGACACGACGGCGCGGGCCCGTCGGATCGCCGGCAGGAAGCGGGTCCACATCGCCTCCATGCAGAAGACCCCGGCGTCACGAGCGGCGCCGACCATGCGTCTCGCCTCGTCACCGTCGAGCGCGAACGGCTTCTCGCACACCACCGCGACGCCTGCCTCGAGCAGCGCGATCGTGATGTCGGCGTGGGTGTGGTGTGGCGTCGCCACGTACGCGACGTCGATGGTGTCGTCGGCCGCGAATGCGTCGAGATCGGGGTGCACCCGATCGATCCGCAGACGTGCGCCGGCACGTATGGCCGACTCGGCCGTGCGTGACGTGACCGCGACGATCTCGGCCCCGTCGACCTGTCGGAGGTCGGCGGCGAACCCGGCGGCCATCGGCCCCCCGCCGACGATGCCCCAGCGGACGGCGGCTCCGGGCGTGATCGAACGCGGTTCGGTCACGCCGACGTCCTCGCCTCGGTCACGCGTCGAGCGCCCACGGCATCGGGTCGACCGGCGGCGCCTCGGTGGTCATCTCGTAGTGCGTCGTCGTGCGCAACGCCCGGTCGAGCGCCAGCACGATCTCGGTCGTGTGCAGGCAGTAGCGGCCGGACAGCCGAGGCCGGACTCCTGCGGCGATCGACCGAGCGAGGTCGGACACGCCGCGGGCGAAGTCCATCTGCTGGGTGCCCCGGTAGTCGTACTCCGCGGGCACACCGACGTGTTTGACGGTCCTCCACGGCAGCCACTGGTGCCGCCGGTTGAGGAGGTTCACCGATCGGCGACGCTGCACCTTGGAGCCGTAGAACCAGGTGTCCTCGGTCCGCAGCTCGCCGTCGTCGCCGAAGATCCGCAGCGAGTGGTCGTGCGACGCGATGAGGCTGCACGTGACGCGCGCGACCACGCCCGACTCGAACCTGATGACGCCGATGGAGAAGTCGGTCCCGTCGGTCGCGACTCCCGCCTTGTCGGAGATGAGGCAGTCGGCGATGCCGCTGACGGAGACGGCCGAGCCGAACATGGCCGGGAGCCACGTGACCACGTACCCGGCGTGCTCGATGACGGTCCCCAACTCGAACTCGTCGCGGTACGGCCACGGCGCACCCGCCTCGCTCGCCCATCCCGAGAAGGGCATCCGGTGCACGAGACCCTCGTCCATCTCGGCGTAGACGAGCCGGACGTCGCCGACGACCCCCCGCCGCAGCGCCTTCCAGATGGTCTGTGCCGTCTCGCCGAGCAGGCTGCACGGCGCCGACGAGATCTCGAGTCCGAGCTCCTCGGACAACTCGACCAACCGGCGTGCCTCGTCGACGTCGAGCGCCAGCGGCTTCTCGGTGTAGACGTGCTTGCCGGCGCGCAGCGCCGCCTCGGAGATCTCGACGTGACTGCGCGGGTTGGTGAGGTTGACGACGATGTCGATGTCGTCGGACGAGAGCAGCTCGTCGACCGAGGCGAAGGCGCGGACTCCGTGGTGGTCCGCGTAGCGATCTCGATGGGCGTCGACCGCGTCGGCGACCCCGACGAGGCGGAGTTCGGGATGGCCCGGGATCGTGCTGGCGTAGTAGTCGGCCACGAAACCGCCGCCGACGATGCCGACACCGACGGAGGCGGGCTCCAGCTCGACGGAGTCACGGCGGGCGGCATCGGCGGTCGGAGACTCGGGGGACGAGCTGCGTGCACCCGGTCGCCTCGCGACCCCCGACGACGGTGTCTCGTCGATCCCGGTCCCGTCGACCGCGTCGCCATCGATGCGGCGACCGTCGGCGACGGCCTTCATGATCTCGACGAGCCGGTCGGTGTTCGCGGCGGTGTCGTACCGGGCGGAGACGTGTCGATGTGCTGCCCGGCCGAGTCGAGAACGCACGTCGGGGTCGTCGACGAGGCGCCGGAGGGCGGCCTCGAGTGCGTCGACGTCGCCGACCGGCACCACGGATCCCGTCTCGCCGTCGACCACGATCTCGGGGATCCCGGCGACCTCGGTGGACACGGTGGCCATCGATGCGGCGCCGGCCTCGGACAACACCATCGGGAGACAGTCGCCGTAGGTCGGCAGCGCGAACACCTCGCAGTCCCGGTACAGCGCCAGGAGCTCGGGACTGTTGGGCGTGAGCCCTCGGTGCACGAAGAGGCCCGGACCGGGGTCGGCCTCGTCGCGGGTCACGACGTGCAGCTCGACTGCCGGACCGAGGCGACGGCACGCCTCGATGAGCAGGTTCCCGCCCTTTCGCTCGAGGTCACCGCCGACGAACAGCACCTTCACCGGACCGTCGCCGGGCTCGGGTCGGTCGACGGCGAACGAGTCGACCGACACGCCGGGCGGCACGACGCTCACCTTCGACGACGCGACGCCGTAGTCGGCGACGAGGCTGTCCTTCGCCCAGCGGCTCCACGCCACGACGTGGTCGGCCGAGTCGAGAACGGCGCGCATCCCGGCCGCCTTGGCCTTCTCGACGGCCGCGGGTCCGACGTCGTGTTCGTAGAACGGCCCGAGTTCGTCGTACTGCGACGGCGTCGCGTCGACGGACACCACACTCGGACGGCGGCGCACCCAGTCGGCGGCCATGATCGCGGTGGTCTGCGTGTGGAAGAAGACGGCGTCGAGACGCTGCGCCTTGTCGATGGCGCGCAGTTCCCGGCGGGCGGTGACACCGGACCGGACGGTCCAGTTCGAGTTGTAGACCGGGATCTTGGCGGCGACGCCCTCGACGTCGTACCCCGGCAGGACCCAGTGCGGCCGGACGCCGCCGCGTTCGACGTGCTGGCGGAGGTTGTCGCCGTGCGTGATGTGTCCGAGCACCTGCTCGACCACGAAGGCGAACTCGTACGAGCGGCTCATCGCCGCGCCCAGGACTCCCGGAAGAACGTACGGGACCCGCCGAGTTCCGCAGCCATCCCGCGATAGTACGCGGTGTTGTACATGCAGCTGAGGAGACCGCGCGAGAGGCGGCGCGAGACACGATCGGCCGGCTCGACGGTCCGCTCGACGATCGCCGCGAGTGCGTTCGCCAGCTTCGTCGACCGCACCGTGCCGTGCAGCAGGATCTGCAGGACCGGGTTGCGCCGCCAGAACCCGCCGACCACGAGGTCGAGCCAGTTGTCCCGACCGGGTTGGCGGCCGAACACGATGTCGTTGCGGCCGTACGCAGCGGCGATGTCGAGCCACGACGCGTACGAGCGGGCGGCGTAATGGAAGCCGCGGGCGTCCGGCTCGAAGTGGAACTCGAGGCCGAGCTCCTCGAGTCGGTAGCCGAGTTCGATGTCCTCCATGCGGTGGAACGACGGGTCGAACCCGCCGGCGGCGCGGAGGTGTTCGGTGCGGACCGAGGCGTTGGCGGTGTAGAACTGGCGCGCCGTCGCCGGCCACAGACCCTCGGTCATCGCGTCGTACTGCTTGCGCAGCATCGACTGCTCCCAGGCGGTCCACGGGCTGAACTCGAAATCGGGTGGGTCGAGCATCGGACCGATCACGACCACGCGGTCGCCGAGTCGCTCGTGCGCCGCCACGTGCGTGGCGACGAGATCGTCAGCGGGCACGAAGTCGTCGTCGACGAACAGCACGAGTTCGCCGCGCGCCTCGTCGATGCCTCGGTTCCGCGCGTGGGCGGGTCCGGCGTTCTCCTGGGTGAACCACCGCACCGTGACCGAGAACTCGGTGTCGCGCAGGTAGTCGTGGGTGCCGTCGGTGGACCCGTCGGACACCACCACGACCTCGAACGAGACGTCGTTCGACACCTCGGACGGGCCGACGGCCTGGGCTTCGAGTGAGTCGATCACCCGGCGCAGTCGATCGACGCGGTTGTACGTCGGGACGACGACCGTGACGTCGCTCATGACGGGTCACCGCCGGGAGAGGCCGGGGGAAGCTCGCCCATCGGGTGCGGAACTGTACTCCGAACGACGGGGCCGGCACGCGAGCGCCCGGCAGGAGGTGTTGTCGAGATGTGGACAGTTGACGACGCCGGCGATGACTCCATGACGAAACTGCTACGGTTCGGTGACGTTCGAAATCAATTCGTCACGCGGCGGTGAACTTCGCTCACGTGACGTCTCTCACCGACCGATACGCGGATGGGCGGCCGAATCGGGACTGCGACCCGACCATGCAGCCGCAGCCGTGGAGGGAGCAACGACCATGAAACCAGTTCGCGCAGGGCTCGCCAGCCTCGCCGCCGTCTCGGCGACGCTGGGCCTGCTCGCTGTGGTTCAGACCGGTGGCACCGCGAGCGGCGCCGACTCCACCATCGAGGTCCAGATCTCCGGTGTGAACGGCGTCCCCGGCGATGCCGACGCAGCCGTCCTCAACGTCGCCGTCGCCCGGGCCACCGAGGTCGGCTTCGTCACCATCTGGTCGTGCGACGACGACATGCCCACGGCGTCGAGCCTCAACTACGAGCCCGGCCCGGCCGTCTCCAACTCCACCATCGTCGAGCTGTCCGACGACGGCGCCGTGTGCATCTACCGCTCGTCCGACGCCGAGCTCATCGTCGACGTCAACGGCGTGTTCCCCGAAGGAAGCTCCTTCGACGGCAACAACCCGTACCGCCTCCTCGACACCCGCGACTCCCGGCCGATCGGCGCCGGCGAGACCATCTCGGTGCAGGTGGCGGGCGAGGGCCCGATCGCCGGCAGCGCCGGCACCGCCACGCTCAATCTCACGGCCGTCCGTCCCGCCGACCGTGGCCACATCATCGCGTGGCCCTGCGATCAGGATCGCCCGACGGCGAGCATCCTCAACTACGAGGCGGGTTCGAACATCGCCAACTCGGCCGAGCTGGCGCTCGCCGACGACGGGACGCTCTGCCTCTACGCATCGAGTCGAACCGATCTCCTGGTCGACGCGAACGGCGTCATCACGGGGGCCGGTCTCGACGGCTACGTGCCGCTCCGAGTGCTCGACACCCGGTCGGGCCAGGCCAACGGTGCGGGCGAGACACATGTGCTCGACGTCGCCGATGCCGCCGGGATCGGCAACAACTCGTCGGTCGTGCTCAACATCGCGGCAGCCCAGGCGTCGAGCTCCGGCTTCGTCGTGGCGTGGCCGTGCGGCCAGGACATGCCCACCGCGTCCATTCTCAACTACTCGGCCGGTGAGCCGATCTCGAACGCCACGGTCCTCGGACTCGGCGAGGGCGGCACGATCTGCCTGTCGACCAGCACGTCCGTCCACCTGATCGTCGACCTCAACGGCGTCATCCCCAACTCGTCGGGCGTCGACACCTTCTCCCCGACCCGCGTCCTCGACACCCGCCCGGCCGGCGGCAGCGGTGGCAGCGGCGGCTCGGGCGGCGGAGGCGGCGACGACTCGGGCGGCGGACCCGATGTGTCGGGCACGCAGTTCGCCGCGACGTTCGACGGCAACACCGGTCTCGACGACTTCGACTGGGGCGTGTACCACCGTGACACCGACCTCGTCGACCAGACCAGCTGGTCGGCCGACCACGACACCGACTGTGGTTCGCCCGACAGCCAGCGGACGATCAACCGCAACTCGTCCACCGGCTGGCGTTACCTCTGCCGCGACCACGTGATGACCTCCATCGGGGACACGTCCGGCTACTCGACCGGCTGGTTCGCACCGACGCGGAGCTTCTCGAACGCCCGGACGGTCTCGTGGGACGTCAACGTGACCGACCTCAAGGGCCGCCAGTGGTGGGAGGTCATGGTCGTGCCGAACACCTTCAGCACCGGCATCGCCGACTGCCCACAGTGCGCCGCGGCTCCGTGGATGAACGACACCGCCGGCCTGCCGACCTACCCGAACGGATCGGTCGTCGTGGCCAACGGTCCGTTCGGCGGTGACATCCGGATCCATGTCGACGGCAACGACATGAAGGTCCAGGACCACACCCACATGTGCGACCTCGACCGGGAGGGGTGCGAGTCGAAGGCGATCCGCCGGACGTTCTCGATCACCGACAACGGCGACGGCTCCCTGACGATCCAATACGGCAATGCAGCGACCTACCGGGTCCCCGGCTCGCTTCCCGACCAGTTCGACGTGATCCTGAAGGACCACAACTACACGCCCAACAAGGACGGCGACCCGGTCGGGTACACCTGGCACTGGGACAACATCATCGTCCGCTGAGCCCGATTCTGAGCCTCAGCGTGGTCGCGCCACGACGGTGAGCGCACACGGGTCAAGATCTCTCGGAGAACCGGGAAGTGCGACTCGAGGGCCGGCGCGGATTCCGTAGAATCCGTCCGTGACCTCGGTGGACACGATTCCGGACGCACCTGCGCCGCTCCCGCCTCCTCCCCCGCCCGAGCCGAAGCGTCGGCGCGGTCTGGCGGCCCTCGCACTGGTCGCGGGCGGTGCGGCGGCCGGCGTCGCCGCCGTCGCCGTGCTCGGACTCGGTTCCGACGATCCCGATGTCGAGTCGACCGACGCCGACGCGGTCGCGGTCGACGAACCGGTCGACCCGGTCGGTGACGTCGACTCCGAGCCCGCCTCCGACGACGCCGATGGCGCAGCCGCCGAGCCGATGCCCGACCCCACCCCGGCGACCGTCGCCGACGGAGATTTCGTCGCCACGTTCGACACCGCCGCGTCACTCGACGACTTCCGCCTCGGCGTCTACCACCGCAACGTCGATGTGCACGACGCGCCGAACGACGCAGGGGGTGAGTGGCTGGCCGACCATTCCGATCTCGGCGACGGCGTGTGCGGACCGCCGACGGAGACCCGTCCCGTCTCGTTCGATCCCGCACACACCCAGCAGGAGCGGATCGACAACACGTTCTACGTCTGCGACGTGTCGGCGCTCACCGGAGCGGTCGCCGGCAACCACCTGATGACCACGATGGGCGACGTCGATGCGTACTCCGTCGTCTGGTTCTCGCCCGACGCGACCTTCGACTCCCACGACACCGTGTCCTGGGACGTCAACGTGACCGACCTCGGTGGACGTCAGTGGTGGGAGGTCGCCATCGTCCCGGCCGACTTCTCGACCGATCGCCCGACCTGCCCGCAGTGCTCGCGTATCGACTGGCTCGACGCAGCCGACGGCCTGCCGGTCTACCCTGACGGCGCCATCGTGGTCGGCAACGGCCCGTTCGGCGGCGACATCCGCATCACGACCGAGGGCGTCGACCAGGAGGTCTCACCCCACTACTCGCTGTGCGAGCGATCCGAGTTGGTCGAGCCGTGCAGCCTGAAGCCGCCCCGTCTGCCCTTCTCGATCATCGACGACGGTGAGCAGATCGTGGTCGACATCGCCGGCGTCGAGAGCTACACCGTGCCCGGCTCGTTCCCCGACGAGTTCGTGGTCGTCTTCAAGGACCACAACTACACGCCGGACAAGGAAGACGACGCCTGCCTGGCCCCCGGCAACTGCAGCTACACCTGGCACTGGGACAACATCATGGTGACCGCCTCCTGAGGCGACCACGATGAGCGCCCCTCCGGATCATCCGTTCAGGAAGTAGTCCTGCTCCCAGACCCGGTCGTCGAAGAAGTCGTCGAACCGACCGAGGTAGTCGTACGCGTCGGGCACGTACCAACGACCCGAGAACCAGACGCCCATGCAGCCGCGAAGATCGCCGGCCGAGTACGTGGCACCTCGCTCGACGGTGTTGAGCCAGGTGAACTCACCCTCGAAGCACGTCCGCCAGACGGCGTAGGCGTAGTCGGCGTTGTAGGCACTGGACCGGATCGCGTTCTCGTCCTCGTACGCCTCACCGTGGTAGAGGAATCGCACCTGCAGCAGGCCGATCGACTCGGGACACTGGCTTCCACCACGCAGAACGGGGTGGCAGGCGCTCTGGTCGCCCGTGACGTCGCCCTCGGTCGTCTGGTGCCACCACGACTCGAGAGCGGTCTGCGCCCGGACGACGTCTTCGTCGATGCCCCATTTGCACGCGGTCCACTGGAGGATCTCGTCGGTGGTGCCGGTGAAGGCGCCGTCAACCCGACGGAAGAGGGCGTGCTCGTGGTCGGCGAACGCGCCGTTGGCGCGGCCCGCCGTCTGGTTGTACACGGCGTTGCCGGGCCGCGTCTCGGCGGCCGGACGTACCCGTGCGGCGCAGTCGGCGCTCGACGGGAGAGGTGATCCGGGCGGCAGCGTCTCGAAGCGTCCGGTCGGCTCAGGTTGCGGGGGCGGAACGGGACGGTCGACGTTCCCCGCCACCGCTCCGACGACGTCGGCGATCACGTGGACCGGACGACCGTCGTCGCTGACGGCGCGCAGGCAGAGTTCGCCGGAGTTCGCCAGACGGAGGAGGGCCTGGGTCGCTCGGGTCGCGCCCGCACCGACGTTGACGACCGACGACGTGGGCCGCGATCCGCTGCAGTCCCACGCGGTGAGGAAGGCGCGGCTCGTGGTCCGCGTCAGCGTGAAGTTGACGACCGCGGCCTCGGCCTGGTTGGACACACCCGCGAGCCCGGCGACGCGCACCCGTTGCTCGGAACCGCTCGGGAGCGCGCCCGTGATGCCACGGCCGACGCGCGTGTCGACGAGTCGCTGCGGAGTCTGGGCATCGAGATCGCTGGCGTTCCGGATCCAGCCGTACACGTCGATGACCAGGTCGGCGTCGACATTCGTCCACACGCAGAGATCGTCGCCGTCGATCGAGGCGATGGCGAAGGACGACACCACGTCGCCGGCGCCGAAGTTCAGCGTCGAGGTGGCCGGCGGAAGCGAGGCATCGCACGCGATCACGCTGAGGAAGCCACCGGCCGACGAGCGGGTCACGGCGACGTTCACGGCGACGCCACCGACTCCGTCCGGTACGTCGACGGCGCCACCGAGGTCGATCCGTCGGAGATCTCCGCCCGAGAGGCGCCCACCGCGCTCTCGCGTGTCGACCACGCGGACCGGGGATCGTGCGTCGACGTCGCCGCCGTCGAGAGACCCACTGACGTCGGCCACCAGGTGGACAGCCGTGCTGGAGCTCAGACACAGGCCTGCGGCGTCGACACCGAGGACCGCGAAGTTCGAGACGACGTCACCGGGCTCGTAGTTGAGGATCGCGGTGTCGTCGGTGTCGCCCGAGCAGGGCCACGCCGAGGCGAAACCGCGCGTCGAGGCACCGGTCGCGACGA
Source organism: Actinomycetota bacterium (assembly GCA_039185545.1). Taxonomy (GTDB): domain Bacteria; phylum Actinomycetota; class Acidimicrobiia; order Acidimicrobiales; family Ilumatobacteraceae; genus Ilumatobacter_A. The sequence goes on along the minus strand of JBCDAK010000001.1, from coordinate 35,262 downwards.
GGTTGAGCGTGACCGCCGATCCCGCCGACACGCCGAGCTCGGACGGTGACAGCTGTACGACGTCGCCTGGACCGATGCGGCCCGAGTGGCCCACACCCTCACGGGTGTCGAGCACGCGGTCGGGGCGCCCGGTCTCGACCTCGGCGGACGTGATCGCCGGGATCGCGACCGTGGTCGCAGCGGTCGCCGCAACGATGGCCACGGCCGCGCGTCGGGACCAGGGTGAGGATGGACGTGGCATGACTTCTCTCGCTCCGTTCGTCGGTCCGCGCCGGGCGGACGTCAGCGGTACGCGAGGATAGTCACACGTTCGACACGATCGTCATCGTTCCGACATGTCGGTCGACCTGGCTGCGACGACCTCGATCAGGCCGGCTGGAGCGCCTGGTACAGGGCCATGTACCGATCGGCCGACTGCGAGACCGAGAGGTGATCGCGCACGAACTCCCGCGGTCGGTAGTCCGCTCGCCGCTCCCAGAACCGATCGAACGCCTCGTCGAGATCGTCGGGTGTGCGGAACCGCTCGCCGCACTCGTCGGAGAAGTGCGGCACCGACGACGCGGGGATCGGCTCGTCGGAGAAGTGGTCGGCGTCGGGATCGAGCCACGTGCCGTTGTCCCACGCGAGGATCGGGACACCCGAGGCCATCGCCTCCTGGTAGGCCATGCCCTGGGTCTCGTGCTCGCAGAGGAAGATCATCGAGCGCGCCCGGGCCAGCAGCTGCTGGTACTCACCGTGGTCGTAGGCGCCGTAGGTCACGATGCGGAACGACAGGCCGGCCGACCGGACCTTCTGCACCGCCGCATCGAGGAGGACCGGTGTGAGCGTGTCTCGGTTCCAGCGGATCTTGTCGTAGATCAACACGTCGATCGACCGCTCTCGGTCGGGTGGTGACGGCCACAGATCGACGTCGATGCCGGCGAACCAACTCTCGACTCCCTCGCCGAAGGCCGGCCGGAACAGGTCGTGCATCCACGAGCACGTGACCAGGTAGTGCCGGAAGCGCGGATCGGTCATGAGGTCGGGGTCCTCGGCCGGATGGTTCAGCATCGCCGGGCCGAGGACGGCCGGGTTGGGCAGGTTCCAGTCGTCGAGGAGGTGGGGGTAGCCCACGAGTCCGACCGGCCAGTCGGGATGCCGTCGGGCGAGCGACCGGTCGTTGATGATCACGGTCTCTCCGCGCAGCGTGAGGGCGTGAGCGAGCAGTCGGAACCACATCTGGAAGCCGGACACTCGTCCGGTCACGCCGACCTTCGCCAGCATCGGTCGGACGACGCGCTGGAGGTACCGGTCGTGACGGAAGAGCTTGTCGCGCTCGAAGTCCGAGAAGAAGAGCAGGACGGGCGCCTCTCCGGCGTCGATCGGGTCGGCAGAGCGACGGAGACGATCGGCCAGACGAACTCGGTCCGAGAGACCAGATCCGCCCGCCATCGGGCGCGAAGCTATCAGTGCGACGTCGGCGGCGGCCACGGTGGCGGGAAGCCCGAACGGTCGCTGTCCCCCGTCGCACCGCCGCTCTCGTCCGCGGCCGACGTGGCCGAGGTGGTCGTGGTCGTCGAGGTGGCACCACCCCCGGGGACGTCGCCGGTGTCGTGGTGATCGACACGGGGCTGTTCGTCGTCGGTCGACCCGTCGTCGGTCGACCCGTCGTCGGTCCACTCGTCGTCCCCGCCGCGCCGACGGACCCGATCGACCAGCGCGCCGACCGCCTCGGTCTCGCGCTCGTCGAGTGTGCGCAACACGACGATTCCGATCAGGTACACGGCGGCCCCCACACCGATGGGGACGAGCACGAAGATCGATCGGAGCGGCCAGATCGCCGCCGCCATGACCCCGGCGGCCACGCCGCACTTGAGCAGGCGGATGAACATCGCGCCGTTGACGACGTTCGGCGCCATCACCTTGACGGCCACGACGAGGACGATGCCTTCGGTCACGACGTAGGCGAGCGCTCCACCGATGGCTCCGTTGCCGAACTGATCGTTGGTCCACGGAACCAGCACGAGGTCGAGCGGCACCGACAGCACCGTGACGGCGGCGAGCAAACCGAAGAAGAACTTCTCCCGTCCGGTCGCCACCGCGTATTGGCCGAGCAGGATCGTCTGAAACATGATCGCGAGCACGACACCGAACACGGCGAACACCGGCCCCGATTCGATGAAGTCGTCGCCGTAGAGGAACCGTGTGAACGGCCGCGCGATGACGATGATCCCGACGCCGATCGGCAGGGCGAGCACGAGCAGCGAGCGGAACCCGTCGTCGAGGATCCGTTCGGCGGCCTCCCGGTCCTCGTTGTGGAGCCGCGCGAGCACGGGGAACAGCGCGGTCATCAGCGCGGTCGGTACGAACAGCGACGTCGCCATGAGCCGGTCCGCAGCGGCGTACCAGCCGACCTGCTCGGAGTCGATCAGCAGCGAGATGACGATCGAGTCGATCTGGGTGTACACGACCATCGTGGCGCCACCGAACAGGTACGGGAGTCCGCGCCGGGCCACGGTCATCGCCTCGCGGACCGTGGCGTGCCACTCGATTCGGGCGTAGCGACGGACGTACCGGAAGAGGAGGAGGGTGTACAGGCCCGCCGTCGCCCCGACGATGATGGCGATCGTCTCGATCTCGGCCCCGGCGAAGAGTGCGATCAGCACCGCCACCGCACTGACGGCCTTGGACACGATGTTGGCCCGCGACTGGACGGCCAGGTCCTCGAACCCCTGGAGAGCTGCCACCCCCACCTCGGCGGTTCCGGCGAACACCATGCCGCAGCCGACGATCACGAACAGCAGAGCCAGGTCGCTGTCGTACAGCGTGGCGGCGACGACGGCGACCGCTCCGGCGGCCACGATGAAGAACAACGCGCGTGCGAGGAGCACCGGAGCGATGACCTGCGCGCCCCGCCGTCGGTCGCGCGCGATGTCGAGCGTGACCACGGTCTCGGTCCCGAGACCGGCGAACACGGCAGCGATCGCCCACACCGACTCGGCGATCTGCAGCTGACCGATGGCCGTCGCACCGAGAAAGCGCGGGACGAGGACCACCAGAGCCACGGCGATGATCCACGTGATGATCTGGGCGGCGAAGAGGGACGAGACGTTCTCGCCCAGCGATCGCCCGGCGGGAAGGTCGTCGACCTCCGTGTCGAGGTCGACGGCGCTCGTCCCGCCCGGGGACGCGTCCTCCGTCGCCCGGTTCTCCACCGGCCGAACCCTACGAGAGATGTGGACGGATCGTGCGCACGTCGCGCTCTCCGAGGTGATCCGAGCCGAGCCGATCGAGCGACCGGTGCACCGGAAGCGACCCACGGCATCCCGGCGAGGCCGCTACATTCGGCGAATCGTGAACCGATCCGCCCTCCGGACGGCCGTCCCGGCCGTGGTCTGCGTCGCGCTGGTGGCCGCCGCGTGTGGACGTGATCCACTTCCCCCGGCCGACGCCGACTCCATCGTCATCGAGGCGTCCTCGGCCTCCGAGAACGACGGCGCAGCGGCCCCCACACCCACGGAGCCCCCGCGCACGCTCGAACTCGACGGCGCGTCCGCCGACATCGCGCTCGACGCCTCCGCGACCGGCATCGCCATCGACCCGCGTGTTTTCGGCACCAACGTCCCCGCGTGGGTCCGGCCGGGCAAGCTCATCGACCCGGCGTTCCAGCGCGAAGCCATTGCGTCCGGCACGACGTTGATCCGGATGCCCGGCGGCAGCTGGAGCAACTCGTACAGCTGGTCGGGATGCGAGTGGGGCGATCCCGACGACTGCTTCTGGCCGTGGGCGGCGACCCCGAGCGACTTCGCGCAGTTCATGCTCGACACCGAGATCCCGGGCATCTGGACGGTGTCGATCAACGAGACGGCACAGTCCGCGGCTGCGTTGGTCTCGTTCTTCAACGGCGACGTCGAGGACGAGACCGAGATCGGTATCGATCGCGACGGCCGAGACTGGGGAACGGTCGGCAACTGGGCCGAGCTCCGGGCCGCCAAGGGTCTGGCCGACCCCGTGCGGATCGACCTGTGGGAGGTCGGCAACGAGGTCTACGGCGGACGACCCGATGCCGGCGGCAGCGAGTGTCCGAGTTTCGGCTGGGAAGACGTGTGGACGTGCGACGGAGCCGAGTACGTCGTCGGCGACGACGACAACGACGGCTTCCTGGCCATCCGGGAGGCCATGCTCGGGGTCGACCCGACGATCCAGGTCGGCGCCGTCGGCGTCGGCGAGCCCGACGAGTGGGGCAACTGGGGCAACGAGGTCATCTTCTCGGCAGGCGAGGAACTCGACTTCTACATCGTGCACGACTACGGCTTCGACGAGTCCCCCGCACCCGAGACCGCCGTCGGACGCGCCGAGGAGATGTGGCCGACCATCATCGACGAGGTCCGGGCAGTGCTGCCCGCCGACGTGCCCATCGCGATCACCGAGTACAACCTCATCAGCTTCATCGACGGCGACACCGAGCGATCGATGACCTCGGCCGCGAACGCCCTGTTCATCGCCGACACGCTCGGTCAGATGGTCACCCGCGAGATCCCGATCGCGAACCACTGGAACCTCGCCAACGGAGCGGCCGACACCGGAGCCGACTACGGACTGATCAGCCTCGAGACGAACGAACGACTGCCGACGTTCTCGGCATTCGCGCACTGGACCGCCACCGGCGACGAGCTGCACCCGGTCGACGACGCCGGCGAGTTGGCGGTGTACCCGACGCTGCGCGACGACGGGACGTGGAGTGTCATCGTGCTCAACCCGACCGACGCCCCCGTCGCTCGATCGTTCTCGGTCGACGGCGCCCCGTCGGTGTCCGTGTCCGTCGAGACCTCGTCGGCGCCCACGCTCGACGCCCAGGAGATGACCGAGTCGAGCACCGAGGCGACCGATCTCGACAGCGACTCGTTCGAGCTCACGTTCACCCCGTACTCGATCAACCGCGTCGAGGTGGCGGCGGGTGGGTGACCGCCCGCGGGTCCTGCTCACGGTCTCGGGTCCCATCCCCGAGACACTCGACGCCGACGTCGCCGATCGACGTCGACCGCGCGCCGACTACCGCGTCATGGCCGACGCCATGGGCGCCGACGTGGTCGACACGGTCGAGGCCCGACGCGCGTCCGGTCCCTTCGGACGTCTGCTCGAACGCTCAGGACCCGGCCCACTCCTCGCGTGGTACTGCTGGAGGCACCGGTCCCGATACGACGTGATCCTCACCGACGGCGAACAGGTCGGTCTGCCATTCGCTGCACTGTGCCGCCTCGCCCGACGTCGACCGCAGCACGCCATGATCGTGCACATCGTGTCGACCAGCCCGAAGCGGAGGGTGATCCGGTTCGGCGGTCTGGCCCGGGCGATCGACCGTTGGCTCGTGTACAGCTCACGCCAGGCCGAGATCATCCGCGACGACGTGGGCGTCGACGCCGACCGGGTCGAGCTGACCACCTTCATGGTCGACACCGACTTCTTCGCGGAGTCCGAGGTCGCCACACCGGCCGAGGGCGGACGGCCGGTGATCTCGAGTGCGGGACTCGAGCGGCGCGACTACCCGACGCTGCTCGCAGCGGTCGAGGGCCTCGACGTCGACGTGGTCATCGCGGCCGCCAGCCCGTGGTCGACCAAGGCCGACTCCACCGAGGGACAGCACATCCCCGACAACGTCGAGATCCGACGGCTCGACCTGTTCGAACTGCGCGAACTCTACGCCCGCTCGGCATTCGTCGTGATGCCGCTCGTCGAGGTCGAGTTCCAGGCGGGCATCACCACGATCCTCGAGGCCATGGCGATGTCGCGAGCGGTGGTCTGCACGCGCACAACAGGCCAGACCGACACGATCGTCGAGGGGTCGACCGGCCGGTACGTCCCCCCGGCGGACGTCGAGGCCCTCCGATCCGCCATCGTCGACCTGATCGACGACGACGCGGAACGGCGACGACTCGGCGACGAGGCACGACGGTGGGTCGTCGCCCACGCCGACATCGACGTGTACGCCGAGCGTCTGGCCCGATCGGTCGCGGCGGTCGCCGAGCTCGCCGACTGACACGTTCGACGCGTCGGCCGACGCCCTCGATGGGTCAGCGGACCGCCGACGCCGAACGAGAGCCGCCGGGGACCAGCCGCAGCTGCTCGACCGGGGTCTCGAGCGATGCCGGGTCGACCGGGCGGAGCCGTGCGTCGTCGTCGATGGTCGGGTCGGGCTCGTCGTCGGCCTTGCGCAACGGGCCCGTACAGAGCGCCATCGACACCGCCATCAGGATGACGTTGCGCGACTCCCACGCGATGTCGACGTACAGGAACACGGTGAACATCACCACGAAGAACACGGCGCTCAACGCCACCACGCTGTCGATCCCGGCCGGCACGCGTCTGAATCTCGACACGCCCTGCACGATGCTGCGGCCGATGATGTACAGCATCACGCCGAGACCCAGATATCCCATCTTGATCCACAACCACAGCAGCGAGTTGTGCGGCAGATACTCGTGGAACTCGAACTGGCTGATGTCGGGGAGCGGGAGCGGGCGCAGGAACGGACGCCCGAACCCCTGCCCCAACACCGGCTCGGCGCGGATCGTGAACGACAGGTTGAAGTTCTCGATGTCTCGGTAAAGGTTGGAGCTCTGGTCCTTCTCCGACGCCTGGTCGGGCGAGACCACGGTCTTGACCGCCTGGGCGGGGAATCCGGCCGAGGACTCGGAGTTCCAGAACGCACCGAGGTAGCCGACGGTGACGATGACCGCGAACGGAACGACCTTCCAGAACGTGCGCCGCTGACGCCAGAACAGCGTGACGGCGAACATGACGAGCGCGATGGCCAAGGCGACCACCGCCGCACGCCGCTGGGAGATCAGGTACGCGACGATCACCGGGACCGATGCGGCGAGGAGGGTGAACCGCACCCGTTTGGCCACTCCGTACGTGGCCATGGCGAGGATCAGGAACACGAACAGCAGATTCATGCCGATCGCCGCACCGTGTTCGGTGAGCGCCTCGAGCTGCTCACGCTCAGCGAGTGCCAGGTTGCTGTAGTACTGCAGCGACAGCAGCGACTGGATGACGATCGCCGTGAGCGCCACCCAGTAGACCCGCCGGTAGTCGGTCCGGGTCTCGAGCGTGTTGATCGCGAGGATGTACGCGAGCGGCAGAAGGATGAGCGGCCGACTCTCGAAGATGGCGACCCGCATGTCGCCGCCCTTCGACAGACCGGTGTACAGCCCGATCGCGATCAGGCCCAGAAACGCCAGGACGGGCCACACGAGCGGCGCCTTCACGAAGGGTCTGCCGATCCGAGCCATGTTGCGATACGCCGTCGCCGCGAGCGCGGCGAGCACCACGATCTCCACGGGTCTCAGCGACACGCCGTCGGACAGGAAGAAGATCGACTCGCGGCTCGACAGGTTCTTGGTGAACGGCCACCACGCGACCGTGACCCCGTCACCCAGCAGTGCGAGGAACACCGTGGTCCCGAAACTGGCCTTGGGGAACTTGATCCAGGCGACGATGAGCAGGATCAGCACGCCCATCGACACACCGAGGTACAGCTGATACGACCGCTGGTACGCGATGGCGGCCACGAACAGACCGCCGAGCATCACGATGGCATAGGCCACCCACCACTGGCGGCGGTTGCGACGCCCCTGCGTGTCGGTCGACTTGATGTCGATCGACCCGCGGCCGGTCGGCGACAGTTCGACGACGCTCATTGGACCACCCGGATGCTGTAGTACATCGCTGCGGCGACACTACATCCGGCGAACAGGAGCCAGGGGCGCCGCCGGATCGGTGTTCCGAGAGATGTTCCTCCGATGATGAATGCGGTCAGGAGGAACAGCAGCAGGACCTGCATGGGCGGCGAGGGGTCGAGTCGGCTCCCGGCGTCACTCGCTGAAGAGCCGGCGAATCGACTTCGGGGTCCGAGTACGGAACTGATTGAGCACCACACCGAGCTGCGGGACGCGCTCGAGCTCAGCGGCGGCGGCCTTGACCTGGGACGCCGAGGTGGATCCGCATTTGGTGATGAGCAGGTGCGACTCGGCGTGGCGCACGACGGCCAGCGAGTCGTTGGTGGTGAGGACGGGCGGCGAGTCGAACACGACCGTCTCGAAGCGCTGCCCGAGATCCTCGATGAGCCGATCGAGGGCTCCCGACCGAGCGAGCCGGTGGCGGTCCCGCGGCGGGATCCGGCCGGCGGCGAGGAGCCGAAGACCCGTCTCGTCGCAGCGAGCGAGTGCCTCGTCGATGTCGACCTCGCGATCGATGACCTCGCGGAGACCGATCGGCGCGTCGTCGAGAGCCTGGTTCCGACCGTCTTCCCAGCTGAGGTCGATCCAGCACGTCGACCTCTCGAAGTCGCGTGCGAGGGTCTCGGCGAGCGCGAGCGACAGAGTCGTGACCCCTTCGCCGTGCAGTGCGGACACCACGGCGATCGACCGCGGGACGGAGCGCCGGGTGATCAGCTCGTGGCGGTTGAGGATGTACCGCATCGACTCGATCACCTCGGGGTGGGCGAAGTCGCGTCGGATCTCCTCGACCTGCACCTTGGCGGGTGAGTTGCGACGGCGGCTCTCGTCGCTGGTGCGGCGGGCAGGCGTGGGACGCGACCGGTCGATGGGAACGGGCGGCTCGACCTCACCGCGGTCCTCGGCGCGACGGCGCTTGCGGACCGGACGGTCATCGGTCGAGATGGCGGCGTCGGACGACTCGGCGGTCCTCCGGGCGCCGCTGTCGGACCTCCGGCTCTGGCTCGAGCGCGACGATCGCTGGCCCGTGCCGCCGCCACCGGTCTCGCCGTCCTCGGTGCGACGGCGCTGGCGAGCGCCGGCCGAGCTGCTGCTGTTGCTGTTGCGCCGCCGGGGAGCCGGCTCCGCCGCGGAGCTGCTCTCGGTCTGCTCGGTCTCGTCGTCGTGGCGTTGCCGCTCGGCGACGCGTCGGGGGGAACGTGCCATCAGGCTGCCTTCTCTCGCTTGTTCGCTCGCTTGGCTTCTCGCCTCGCCGCCCGCTTCGACTCACGGAGGGCCTTGATGCGGGGGACGGCGACCGCCGTCGAGGTGTCGGTGATCCGGGCGAGCTGCTCCTCGGAGCGCACCGTGCGATCGAGCACGGTGACGAGGACCAGCGCGGCGATCGCCACGAGGAACCCGAGCACCGTGAACATCATGAGACTCAGCAGCTGGTTGAGGAGCTGGGACTCGGGCTCGGTGGGGATCACGGGCGGATCGACGATGCGCAGGAGACGTCCGGCCTCGCTGGTGGCCTGTTCGCCGGCGAGCTCGGCGGCGTCGATCTCGGTCTCGATGGTGTCGACACGCTCGGACGCCGACGTGATGGCCGAGCTGAGACGGTCGAGCACGAACGTGTCCTCGGGCGGACGGTCCTGGCCCGGCACCAGTTCGGGCAGCGATGCGCTGAACTCGGCGAACGCCGCCTCGGCGGCGACGACCTCCTGGCGGGCGTCGTCGAGCTGCTGGGTGAGGAAGATGACGGCGTTGCGGCTGTCGCCGCTGACGATCTCGTTGACGTAGTCGAGGTAGCCCTCGACCGTGGAGTCGACGAGGAGGAACGCCGACTCGGGGTCGTCCCAGGTGGCCGAGACGGTGAGGAAGTTCTGACCCTCCTCGATGGCGAAGACCTGCTCGCGGAAGATGTCGCGCTCGAGCAGCCCGATCTCGAGCAACTCGGTGAAGCCCGACCGATCGGCGATCTCGTCGACGAAGGCGTCGGTCCGCAGCCGCTCGTTGATGAGGCGGGCGGTGCCCTCGGCCGGCGACTCGAAGTCGTTGATCGTGTTGTTGCGGATCTCGGTCGGCTCGAGCAGCGGGTTCGACGACGCGCTGAGCGTGGCCTCGACCGTGTACTCGGGCGTCGCCCGGGCCGCCGTGAGCACGCCGATGCCCATGAACAGAGCGATCGGCAGCAGGAACAGCGGCCACCGCCGGAAGAAGTTGTCGACCAGGCGTGCCGAGAAGTCGGACGTGCCGCGGGGTTGTGTGTCGGTCATGTCTCGTTCCTCGGTGAGCGTGCCGCCGACAGGCTAGCGGTGATCGATGGGGCGGTTTCCGGCGCCTCGGCCGGTCGGACGACGGGTCGAGCAGCACGAATCCGCCGCGCCGCCGCGCCCGCCGGTTCGAGGTGGAGACACGTCACGCCGACGCTCCACCGCACGAGGGTGCCCACTGGCTGCGCAGCCAAACACCGGTGTCGTAGCCGTCGAGACACCGATCGAGTGCCGCGGAACGACCGGAACAGCGGAGGGGCCGGCTCGAACAGCGCGACCCTCGGACGAGCGCCACGAGGGCGGCGTGCGACTCGGGCGCGAGCGCGTCGACCCCCTCGAGATCGATCGACACGGACCGCGGGGACGGGTCGACATCGAGCCCGGCCAGCGTCGTTCCCCACTCCGATGCGTCGAACGGACCCGGACGGACGTGGACGGATTGTGCGTCGACGACCACCGTCAGCGTTGACGCTCCCCGACACGACCGCGCGTGCCGGACGTAGCGCCACAGTGCAGGTCCGGCGATCTTGACGTCGTCGGCGTAGCGAGGACCGAGCCGCGTCGGTTCCTGGAACGCACGGAAGATCCACTCCGTCCCGGTGCGTTGCACCCAGCGCGGCGCCCGCCGCCGGTCGCCGACCATCATGTCGAACGACCCGCCGACGCCGATCATCACCGGAGATCCGCAGGCGGCGCCGTGCGCGCGGATGAAGCGTTCCTGCTTCGGATTGCCGAGTCCGACGCACACGATGTCGGCGTCGTGCTGGGCGATCTGTTCGAGAACCTCGGCCGGGACGTCGTCGACGTCGGGGATCATCGGCGCCTCCTGGGCCACGACGTCGACGTCGGGGTGCTCGGACCGGATCTTGTCGACGGCGCGCCGGGCGACGTCGCCGATCCCGCCGAAGTACAAGATCTTCCAGCCCCGCTCTCGTGACTCGACGGCGATCCGGGGCACGAGGTCGGCTCCTGCGACACGCTCGGGGAGCGGCGTTCCGAGCATCTTCGCCGTCCAGACCACCGGCATGCCGTCGGCGAGGGCCAGTGACGAGTTCTGGAAGATCGACAGAAGGTCGGGATCGTCGACCGCATTGGCCAGGAAATCGACGTTGATCGTGGCGATCTGGTGGACACGACCCGTTCGCCGTCCGTGCTCGACGAGGTCGCCGATCCGCGCGAGACACGAGTCCATCGTGAGCGGGTCGACCGGGGCCCCGAGGACCACGGCGGGTAGTGGCATGTCACGAATCATGGCAGGATCACCGGACCCGGGTGTCCGCATTGCGTCGAGTCCGGGTCCATGAGACGTCATCGGGTCGGCGAGACACGTCCTTGAGGAGGCCCAGCTTCCACACGACGAGCTGCGGCGCAGCGGCGAGAGCCCGGTACATCGACGTGGGCGCCCCGACCGAGCGCAGTGCGGCGACCGTGTGGACACCGAGGACGCCGATCGATCCGATCCCGACCGCTGTCACGAGGCGGCCCGTCCGGGCACCGGCGACCCACGACACGAGACCGAGGACGGTGACGGCGCCGTTCGCCGCCGCGAGAGCCGAGATGGGTGGTGTGACCTGGTCGAGCGCCGCGTCGAGGTAGACACGTCGAGGGCGTGATCCACCTCTCCCGATCAGTCGGACCAGCTCGGGAAGGAATCGTTGGGCGATCTGCGCACGTCCGAGCTCCCACCGCTGGTGTTGCGTCTCGGACTCGTCGAGTGACGTCGGCATCTCGGCGGCCAGCCGGGCGCTGGGTGCGTAGTCGACGATCTCGCCGTCGAGGAGCAGTTCGAGCTGGAACTCGGCGTCCTCGACGAGGTGCCCCGACCATCGCCGGGTCTCGAGCACCGACGCGTCGAACGCCATGCCGTTGCCGAACAATCCGCACGACCCACCCAGCGCCCGGCGGCCGAGTGGACGGAGGTGATGTCGCGCGGCGAGCGCCGCGTACCGCAGCGCGACCGCCGGCGACTGCTCGGGTTCGAGCACGCCGTAGAAACCCTGCACGACCCGATGTCCGCGATCGAGCGCACGATCGATCTCGGTCAGGAAGTTGCGTTCGACGAGGGTGTCGGCGTCGACGATGACGAATGCGTCGAACCCGTCGAGTCGATCGTGCAGCCAGTTGAGCGCCGCTCCCTTGCCGGGATCGTCGGGAGCCCGACGATCGTGGGCCGTGGCTCCGGCCCTCCTGGCCAGCTCGACGGTCGCGTCGGAGCAGTTGTCGGCGACCACGTGCACCTCGAAGCGGTCGTCCGGGTAGTCCTGCGCCATCAACGCGCTGATCGTCTCGACGATGACGGCCTCCTCGTCGTGAGCGGGAACACAGACGGCGATGCGTCGCGGCACCCGTGCGCGACCCGACGACGAGTCCGAACCGATCGACGCCGACCCGTTGCGAGCCAGACCGAGCGCCGTGAGCGTTGCGAGATAGGTCGCGGGGACGGCGACCGCGGTCGCGGAGGCGAACCCGAGCGCACCGAGCCCTCCCCGGAGTCCCGATCCGCAGGCCGACAGCAGCCGTCCGGCCATCACGCCACCGGCCGCGCGGGGACGCCGACGACGACCGACCCCGGGGCCACGTCGTCGAGGACCACGGCGTTGGCCCCGATCTGAGCCTCCTCGCCGATCTCGATCCCACCGAGGATGCGAGCACCGGCACCGAAGAAAGCCCGGTCGGCCACACGCGGCCATCGTCCGTCGGTGCGGGTCCCGAACGTGACCTGCGAGATCACCGTGACGTCGTCACCGATCGACTCGGCATTCAGCACACATCCGACCGGATGAGCGATGTAGAGGCCGCCGCCGATCGACGCCCCGACCGCCAGCTCGAGGCCGTAGAGGCGGAGCAGGCGACGCTGGACCCACGAGGGAACCCCCCGGACCCCGCGATGGGAGCACAGGCTCCCGAGCCGGAACCAGGCCATCGCGCGGAGAGGTGGGTGCCGGACGAGGAGCTTGAGCAGCACCAGCGGCGTCACCGCCGCCGGATCGCCGAACTGTTGCGGTACGAGCCACCGGGCGGCGTCGGCGCGTAGGGCCCGCGCCGGATCGTGGTCGCCGAGCCCGCCCATCGGCCCGCGAGTTTGTCACAGTCGTTCGGAGTCTCGAACGAAACATCGCACCGCGCGAGGCCCGGCGCGGAGGGTGGCACCGCTCCGCTCGCCGGGCCAGACGCGCCCGGTCGGCTCGCCCGGTCCGTCCACCCGGGCAGGCACGCGATCGGTCCGCCGATCAGAGGGTGCGAACCACCTCGGCCGGTGCACCCACCGCCAGGCTGCGCGGCGGGATGTCCTTCGTGACGATGCTCCCGATCCCGATGACCGAGTCGTCACCGATCGTGACGCCCGGCGTCACGACGACCCGCGCCCCGAGCCACACGTTGTCGCCGATGGTGACCGGCTCGGGAGGATCGGGATCGAGCCGTCGATCGGGGTCGACGCCGTGGAACGGCGTGTCCATGACGAGACAGTGTGTGCCGATCAGGCAGCGCTCGCCGATCGTCACGCGGTCGAGCGCGACGATCGAACACCCGTAGTTGACGAGGGTCCGCTCACCGATCTCCATGCGGGCGCCCGGACCCACCCCGATCTCGAGGCGGGCGACCGCCGACTCGAACTGGACGCGGTCACCGATGACGAGATCGCCCTTCACGGCGACCCGCGGCCGCCCGCGCAGACGGACCCGCGGACCGAGCTGGCTCGCCGAGCGCAGGAACCAGCGGGCACGCGCGACGCGCAGCACGTCGTCGAACAGCGTCACGAACCGACCGAGCACGAGCGCGAACCGTACCGCCCACGGAGCGACCGTCGAATGACACACGGGTATCGTGTCCGACGGGTTGGCGGCACTCGACCCACTTCCCCGGTACACGGCAGACCCAGACACGACAGGATCGAGGCGGAAGATGGACATCGCAGGTCGAGCGAAGGCACTCGTTCGAGATCAGCTGGGCGCGAAGTGGGCCGAGCGGCGCCCACGGCGCCCCGACCCGGTGCTCTCCGAGCACGGCCTCGAGTCCGACGATCGGGGACTTCTGCTGCACGGCCGCCCGCTCGGCGATCTCGCCGACGAGTACGGATCGCCGCTCCACGTCATCGACGGAGCCCGACTCGACGCCCGACTCGCCGACGTCGCCGCCGGACCCGCCGACGTCTACTACTCGTACAAGACGAATCCCATCCCCGCGGCGCTCGAGCGGATGCACCGAGCGGGCATCGGAGCCGAGGTCATCTCGGCCTACGAGTTGTGGATGGCACACCAGCTCGGCGTCCCGGCCGAGCGCACCATCTACAACGGACCGGTCAAGTCGGCCGAGTCCGTGCGCGGCGCCATCCAACGCGGGATCCTGCTGATCAACGCCAACTCGGCGAGCGAGATCGACGTCATCGAGGCGATCGCCGCCGACGAGGGCCGCAGCGCGACCGTGGGCGTCCGCATCGCGCTGCCCGGCATGTGGGCCGGCCAGTTCGGCATCCGTTCGTGGTCCGACGAGGCGCTCGGAGCCATCCGCACGGCACTCGCCGCCGAGCACCTCGACCTGAAGGCACTCCACTTCCACCGTGGCGTCACCATGCGGACCCGCGCCGAGTACGAGGCGTACGTGAACGACGTGCTCGCGTTCTGCGATGCGGTCACCGAGGCGACCGGCTGGTCGCCGGAGATGCTCGATCTCGGCGGCAGCCTCGCCTGCGCGACCGTCGGCGCCATCCCGGCGATCGACTTCCGGGCCAACCGGGCCTACGGCACCGACCTCCTGCCGCCGTCCACCGACGACTTCGTGTCGGTGCGCGGCGCCGGCGAGTCGGCGACGCGGATGCTCGAACAGCACTTCGGGTCGCGTGGCCTCACCGTCCCGCGGGCGATCCTCGAGCCCGGTCGCGCTCTCACCGCCGACACCCAGCTGCTCATCACCACCGTGCACGACGTCAAGGCCGACGGCGAGCCCTGGCACGTCATCGCCGACGCCGGGATCAACATCGCCGAAGCGGTGTCGAACGAGTACCACGGCCTCCTCCACGCCGGCGATCCGCTCGGTCCGGCCGATCGGTCGTACCGCATCGCCGGTCCCATCTGCACGCCGGCCGACGTGCTCTACAACAACTGGCGACTGCCCGAGGTCCGGACCGGGGATCGCCTGGCCATCCTCGACACCGGTGCCTACTGCGTGCCGTTCTCCACGACGTTCTCGTTCCCTCGCCCGGCCATCGTCGTCGTCGATCCGGACGGGGTCACCGTCGCCCAGGATCGCGAGACCTTCGGCGACATGATCCGTCGCGACCACTTCGTCCCACTCGACGCCACGAACCCGCCCGCAGTCGGCGCCGAGACCACGGGATCGAACGAACACGCGGCGACACCCGTCGACGCCGCCTCGTGAGTCGCCGCGGTCTGCCGACCGTCGCCGTCTTCGACGCCGACCTCCCGACCGGCCTGGCGTTCGCCCGGTCACTCGGCCGTCGGGACGTCCCCACGATCGTCTTCGGACACCGGCCCGACGTGATGACGCGTCGGTCGCGGTTCGTCGATGCGTTCGAGGAGTGTCCGACCGTCCTGTGGAGCGACGAGTTCACCGAGTGGTTGGTCGACCGGTTGGGGAGAGGCGACATCGACCTCGTGGCGCCGACCTCCGACTACGTCGCGTTCAACGCCGCGGAGGCAGCGACTCACCCGTCGATCGATCGAGACCTCGGACTCCCGCCGATCGACGGACTGCTCGACTGTCTGTTCAAGGACCGATTCGCCCGAGCGCTCGACCGCGTCGGGTTCCCCGGACCCCACACGCGGGCGCCCACGACCACGGCTGACGCGATCGACGCGGTCGAGGCGGTCGGGTTGCCCGTGGTGGCGAAGCCGCGATCACACGTGGGGGTCGGCGTCCATCGAGGCGACGTGGTGCGCGATCTCGACGAGGCCGAGCGGGTGTTCACCCCGCACGAGGTCGACGAGCACAGCCGCGGAGCACTTCGCCACGACCCGGAGCTCGGGTGGCCACTGGTCCAGGAGTACGTGGAACGGCGAGGCCTCGAAGTGATCAGCATCACCGGCTATCTCGCGCGAGACGGTGCGGTCCACGGAGTCGGCCACTCCCGCAAGACCCACCAGTGGCCTCCCGGACTCGGCATCGGCATCCGCTTCGAGACCGCCGACGAGCAGCCGTTCACCGAGGCGGCCATCGAGGCCGCCCGACAGATCCTGGGCCACGGGATCTTCGAGTTCGAGGTGCTGTTCGATCCGTCGACCGGAGACCACTGGGCCATCGACCTGAACCCGCGCACCTACGGCCAGGTGGCGCTCGACATCGGCCGGGGCAACGACCTGCCGGCGATGTGGCTCCGCGACGTCGCGACCGTCGACGTGCCAGACCCTCGGCCCTCCCGGCGCACACCGACGAGTTGGACCACCGGGATCCACCTCTACACGGGCCTCGCGGTTCGCACGGTGCTCGGACCCGACCGCGTCGCTGCTGTCCGCGGTGCGCTCCGGTACGCCGTCGAGCCGACGGTCGGCGCCTCGTTCCAACTCGACGATCCACGGCCGTCGCTGTCGTTCGCGAAGGCCGTCCTCCGCCACCCCGGCGGTCTCGTTCGACCGTTCCTCGCCGAACCGGCCGACATCTGATCCCGACCGTTCCGCGGTTGGTCATCGGCTGGTCCGCGGCGGGGACGACGCGCTTCTGGCACGAGCGGGCACGAAACTCCCACGACCGCCGGCCGCCGATCGCTAGTGTTCGCGCCGCGTGGAGAACGTCGTCTCCCCGAGTCCACCTCCGTCACGTCCGCGTGTCGCGTTCGCAATGGACCAGATCGCGGGTCACGTCACGAGGTACCACAACCTCCGCGGCGCCGTCGACGACGACGGCTCGCTCGATCCGCGATGGATCGAGGTCGACTACTACAGCGAGTCCGGCCGCATCGAGAGGTTCGCCGATGCCGTCCGCATCGTCCCCGGATACGTGCGCGGCGTGTCCCGGGGTGCAGTCGAGATGCGGCGGGGGCTCGCCGGCGTCGACAAGGACGTGATCTTCACGAATGCGTCGATCGCCCTGCTCTTCGTCCGTCGCTTCCGGGCGACACCGACGATGTTCGACTTCGACTCGACACCGGTCCAGCTCGACGCGATGCCCGACTACACCCCGACGCCCGATCCGGCGCCGCTCGCGAAGTTGAAGTTCG
Organism: Actinomycetota bacterium; assembly: GCA_039185545.1. Lineage (GTDB taxonomy): Bacteria > Actinomycetota > Acidimicrobiia > Acidimicrobiales > Ilumatobacteraceae > Ilumatobacter_A. The sequence continues at coordinate 18,121 of JBCDAK010000001.1, read as the reverse complement.
TGCTGCAGAAGCGTCTGCTCGAGAGCGTCGTCGCTCTCCAGGCGTGGTCACACTGGGCTGCGCGATCAGTCGTCGACGACTACGGGATCGACCCCGACAAGGTGTTCGTCAATCCGCCGGGTGTCCATCTCGACCGATGGCAACCCGTCGAGCGGATGTCTCCGGGCCACGACGGCCCGATCCGCGTGCTGTTCGTCGGCAGTGACTTCGCCCGCAAGGGCGGACACGACCTGCTCTCGTGGCACGCCGCGAGCGGTCGCTCCGACATCGAGATCGACCTGGTCACGCGGGAACCGGTCGACGCCCGCCCCGGCGTGCGCGTCCACGACGACCTCACGCCCAACTCCCCCCAGCTCCTCGAGCTGTACCGGCGCGCCCACGTGTTCGTCCTCCCGAGCCGTGGCGAGTGCTTCGGGATCGCCGCGATCGAGGCGATGGCGACCGGCCTGCCCGTGGTGCAGTCGACCGTCGGCGGCTCGGCTGACATCGTCGACGACGGGGTCAGTGGCCTCCTCGTCGCTCCCGAGCGGCCGGGCGAACTCGGTGCCGCGATCGAATCGATCGTCGACGACGCGACGCGGTGGGGGTCGATGTCCCGTCGCGGTCGCGAACTCGCCACCGAGCGGTTCGACGTACGCGCCAACGCCGCCATCACGATCGAGCGCCTGCACTCGCTCGCCGCAGCGTCGTCCGCCGACTGACCCCGACGACCCACCGGGACAGCCACCGCAGCCCCGAGCGACTCCGGCTCGCGCGCGCGGGCCGGCGGTACGCTCCGAGCGTCGACTTCAGTATCGAGACCGCCCCGTCGACACACACGTATGCAGTCGATCCGTCCGACGAAGCGCGCCATCGTCATCGGCGACGAACCGCTCACCGGCCAGTGCGTCGAGATCGCCCGCGCCCACGGCATCGACGTCGTCGGGATGGCCACCGTCCATCCGCGCGTCACCCGGCTCGCCGACGAGCTGGGGATCCCGGTCGTCCGGTCCGACGGAGACATCGCGTCCGACCTCGCCGACGTCGGTCTCGACGGCGAGGTCGACGTGTTGATGTCCATCGCGCACCTCCGGATCGTGCCCGACGCACTGCTCGCGCGGGCCGACCTCGCACTGAACTTCCACGACGGGCCGCTCCCCGATCTGGTCGGTCTCAACGTGACCTCCTGGGCCCTCCTCGACGACCGCCGACACCACGCCATCACCTGGCACCACATGTCGTCGAACGTCGACCGCGGCGACATCGCGACGGTCCGAGAGTTCGCGATCGCGGACGACGAGACCGCGTTCTCCCTCAACGCGCGCTGCTACGAAGCGGCGCTTTCGTCGTTCCCCGACCTCGCGCGAGCGATCGCCGACGGGTCCGTGGATCGCTCCCCCCAACCCGATCGCGCATCGACGACGTTCCTCCGGGTCGATCGACCGGCGCGCATCCTCGACCCGTCGGCAGCCGCCGTCGACATCGACCGACTGGTCCGAGCACTCGATCTCGGCGGACTGTCGGCCAACCGGATCGGAGTGCCTCTCCTCCGCATCGGCGAGTCCTGGGTGGCCGCTCACTCGTCGTCCGTGACCGCCGGTGCGCCCTCCGCTCCACCCTCAGGGCCTCCTGCGACCGTCGTCGACGCTCGAGGCGACCGGATCCGACTCACGACGCTCGGCGGCGAGATCGAGCTCGCGCTGCGGGCGCTCGACGGCTCGATCATCGATGCAGCCGAGCTGATGGCCGACGCCGCGCTCGGCATCGGCGACCGACTCGATCCGACCCCGACCTCGACCGTCGAGCGATTCGCCGCGCTCGATCGACGTTCGGCCCGTCACGAGAACGCATGGGCGCAGCGACTCTCCCGACTCGATCCGGTCACATCGCTCACCGAACTCGCCGAGATCGTCGACTCGACCTCCGACCTGTCGGTCGCGTCACGCTCGTGGATCGATCTCGGCGAGGTGTCGGTCGGCACGAACGCCGAGGCGGTCGCCGCCATCGCGCTGACGCTCGCCCGCAGCGCCGGTGCCGACCGGGCGCACCTCGCCGTCGTCCCCGACCGGAGCACCGCCGACACCATTGCGTCGTTCGGGCCGCTCGTCCGCGCCCCGATCGCAGACCTCCGGGTCGACCACGTCGCCGCCGCCGACCTCCTCGCGGCCGTCGAGGCCGAGCTCGCCGAGATCACCGAGCTCGGCCCGTTCCTCGCCGACCTCATCGGACGCCGACCCGAGGTCACACCCGCCGATCCACGGGTGCTCCTCCGGATCGGCGAGCACGTCGACTTGGATCGCCCCGGCGAGTCGACGCTCCTCTGGTTCAATGTCGCCGCCGGCCGGCTTCGACTGCGGCACCGATCCGACGTCCCCGGCGACGTCGCCCGCGGCTGGCTCGAGAGGGTCGAGTCGGTGCTCGCAGCGCTCGGTGCGGACACGTCGCCGGCCGAGATCGACGTCGTCACACTCGCCGATCGTGAAGCGTTCGAGACGCTCAACGACACCCGCGTCGACATCGACACGACCGCCACGGTCGACGGGCTCGTCTGGAAGCAGGCGACGGCGACACCCGACTCGGCAGCACTCACCTGGGGCGACTCCACCGTGTCGTACGGCGATCTCGTCGCACGAGCCGACCGGCTCGCGGCGCGTCTCCGCGGCCTCGGTGCCGGCCCCGGCACCCGGGTCGGTCTGGCGGTGCCCCGCAGCGTGGAACTCGTCACATCGGTGCTCGCGACGCTCCGGACCGGCGCCGCGTATGTTCCGCTCGACCCTGCGTATCCGACCGATCGCCTCCAGCACATGGTCGCCGACTCCGAGCTGACGATCCTGGTGGCCGGCGACGAGATGTCGCTCGTCACCGAGGGGCTCACCGTCGTCGATCCCTCCGACGTCGATCCCACTGCCACCACGGAGACGGCCGGCGACCTTGACGGTCCGGGATCCGCGCACGCCGCCCACACCGACCACACCGCCGACGACCTCGCCTACGTCATCTACACCTCGGGGTCGACCGGTGTCCCCAAGGGCGTGATGCTCGAGCACGGAAACGTCGTGAACTTCTTCGCGGCGATGGACGAGGTCATCGACCACGATCCGCCCGGCGTGTGGCTCGCCGTCACCAGTCTGTCCTTCGACATCTCGGTCCTCGAGCTCCTGTGGACCCTGGCTCGTGGCTTCCACGTCGTCCTCAAGGCGGACAGCGGCGCCCGATCCGTGACGACGGCTCCCACGGCCCGAGCCGTCCGCGCACCGGCATCGCACGACCCCGTACCGACTCGACCGGTGTCGATGAGCCTCTTCTACTTCGCCGCCGGAGACGCCTCGGCCGGTGTCGACGGATATCGCCTTCTGCTCGAGGGTGCCCGGTTCGCCGACGCGAACGGATTCGAAGCGGTGTGGACCCCGGAGCGCCACTTCCACGAGTTCGGCGGGGCGTACCCGAACCCGAGCGTCGTCGGTGCTGCCGTCGCGGCCACCACCTCCCGAGTCGCCATCCGGGCGGGAAGCGTGGTGCTCCCCCTCCACTCACCGGTACGGGTCGCCGAGGAGTGGTCGGTGGTCGACAACCTGTCGGGCGGCCGCGTGGGCATCTCGTTCGCGCCGGGATGGCAGCCGAACGACTTCGTTCTCAACCCGTCCGAGTACGGGCGGGCACGGGAGCATCTCCCGCACCTCATCGACACGGTCCGCTCCCTGTGGCGAGGCGAGGCCGTCGACCTCGTCGGTCACGACGGCTCCCCCGTTTCGACGTCGACGTTGCCGCGACCGGTCCAGGAGGAGTTGCCCGTGTGGCTCACGTCGGCGGGAACCCCCGCCACGTTCGAGCGAGCGGGCGCGCTCGGCCTGAACGTGCTGACGCACCTGCTCGGGCAGAACATCGACGAGCTCGCGGCCAACCTCGAGCGATACCGACATGCGTGGCGGGCGGCGGGACATCCCGGCGAGGGCCACGTCACGCTGATGCTCCACACGTATCTCGACGCGGACCGCGACTCCGCCGTCGAGGCGGCGCGGGATCCGATGAAGGCGTACCTCGGGACGGCCGTCGGACTCATCCGCAACATGGCGTCCTCCTTTCCCACCTTCGCCGGCTCGGGAGCTGCCGACGACGCCGCGTTCGAGTCGCTCACCGACGACGAGATGGACCAGTTGCTCGACATGGCCGCCTCCCGCTACCTCGACACCAGCGGACTGTTCGGAACGCCCGAAGACGCCGCTGACGTCATCGCCCGGGTGGCCGCCGTCGGGGTCGACGAGGTCGCCTGCCTGATCGACTTCGGCGTCGACACCGACCTCGTGCTCGGGTCGTTCGACCGGCTGGCCGAGACGCGCCGGCTCGTCGACGAGCGGGTTCGCTCCGGCGCCGATGATCAGAACGACACGCGGACGATCGCGCCTCACCGAACCTCCGATCCCGACCGGGCCGAGACGGTCGCCGAACTCGTCGGACGTCACGGCGTCACACATCTCCAGTGCACGCCGTCGCTCGCCGCGATGCTCCTCGCCGACCCGGCCGACCGACGATCGCTCGCCGACGTGGGCCACCTGTTGCTCGGCGGCGAAGCGCTGCCGGTCGCGTTGGCTCGACAGCTCCGCGAGATCCTCTCGGGCCGTTTCACGAACATGTACGGGCCCACCGAGACCACGATCTGGTCGCTGGTGCACGAGATCGACACGGTCGCCGACGGCTCGATCCCGATCGGCCGGCCCATCGCCAACACCACCGTGACCGTGCTCGACGACGCCGGTCGGCCGCTTCCGGTCGGCGGCTACGGGGAACTGCACATCGGCGGACTCGGCGTCGCCCGCGGCTACCACGATCGCCCCGAGCTCACGGCCGAACGCTTCGTCGATCGCGACGCACTCGGTCGGACGTACGCGACTGGTGACATCGTCCGTCTCACCTCGGCCGGGACGGTCGAGTTCGCCGGCCGGTCCGACAACCAACTGAAGATCCGCGGGCACCGGATCGAGCTCGGAGAGATCGAGTCGGTGCTCGACCGCCACCCTGATGTGGTGCAGGCGATCGTCGTGCCCCGTGGCGACTCGATCGACCCGATCCTCGCTGCGTTCGTGGTGTCGACGGGTCGGTTCGAGGTCGACGACCTCCGGGCCCACGCCGCCGCCGAGCTGCCGTCGGTCATGATCCCCGACGTCATCCGACCGATCGACGTCCTGCCACTGACCCCCAACGGGAAGGTCGACCGCAACGCCCTTCCCGCCGCCCTTCCTCACGACGTCGTCGACGGCGAGGCCACGGTGCCGACGGCCGACCTCGTCGACCGTGCGTTCGACGACGACAGCGAAGGTCTCGTGGCATCGCTCTGGTCGGCCGCGTTGGGCCGACCACTCGGCCTCGACGACAACTTCTTCGAGATCGGCGGACACTCCCTCCTCGCGGTGCGAGTGTTCCGCCAGCTCGAAGAGCGCTCTCCCGGACCGATCGCGCTGACCGACGTCTTCCGCTACCCGACCGTCCGGACGCTCGGCGCCCATCTCCGCACGATCGGGGCGGAGGTCCCGGCGGCGGCCCGGCCGAACGGCGCGGCCGACACGTCGAGCGGGTCCTCGGCCGACCGGCCGACCGCCGACTCCGGTTCGGCGCGCGGTGCTCGACGACGACGCGCCCTGTCGCGGCGCGGCGGTGGCGGCTCGTGACGTCGACGGGCCGGCGCGACGAGGTCGACGCTGCGGGACTCGAAGCGCCCGCCCGGGCCGACGCGGTGGCCGAGACCGACCTCGCCGTCGTCGGGATGTCGGGGCGGTTCCCCGGCGCACCCGACGTCGACCGACTGTGGCAGCGCGTCGTGTCGGGCGACGACTGCCTGGTCGATCTCGACCCGGACCTCCTGGTCGAGGCCGGGGTGCCGGCTGCGGTGGTCGACGATCGCGAGTACGTGACACGCGCCGGCGTGCTCGACGGCGTCGACCTGTTCGACCCCGAGTTCTTCGGGATCGGTTCACGCGACGCCGCCATCATGGACCCGCAGCATCGCCACCTCCTCGAGTGCGCATGGGAGGCGCTGGAGGGCGCTGCGATCGTGCCCGAACGGTTCGACGGGGCGATCGGCGTGTTCGCCGGGTGCGGCATGAACACGTACCTCGTCAACAACCTCATGACGACCGACCTGGTCGACCGGATCGGGTGGTTCCTGCTCCGTCACACCGGGAACGACAAGGACTTCCTCCCGACCTTCATCTCGTACAAGCTCGACCTGCACGGGCCGTCCATCGGCGTCCAGACTGCCTGCTCGACCTCACTCGTCGCGATCCACCTGGCGGCGCAGAGCTTGCTGAGCTTCGAGTGCGACCTCGCACTCGCCGGCGGCGCGACGATCGAGGTACCCCACGGCGTCGGGTACACCTATCGCGACGGCGAGATCCTCTCGCCCGACGGACGGTGCCGCGCCTACGACGAGCGATCGGGCGGCACCGTGCTCACCAGTGGCGCGGGCATGCTCGCCATCCGCCGGCTCACCGACGCGCTGCAGGACGGCGATCCCGTCCTGGCGGTCATCAAGGGAACCGCGGTCAACAACGACGGCTCGCGCAAGGTCGGCTTCCTCGCACCGAGCGTCGACGGACACGCCGACGCCGTCCAGGAGGCGCTCGCGGTGAGCGGGCTGAGCGCGCGCGACATCGAACTCGTCGACGGGCACGGCACGGGCACCGCCGTCGGCGACCCGATCGAGTTCGCCGCGCTGACCGAGGCGTTCCGCGCGTCCACCGACGAGACGGGCTTCTGCCGCCTCACGTCGACGAAGCCCAACATCGGCCATCTCGACACCGCTGCCGGCGTCGCCAGCGCCATCAAGGTCGTGCAGGCGCTACGCCACCAGGTGCTCCCCCCGCTCGCCAACCACACGCGTCCGAGCGAGCTCCTCGACGTCGATCGCTCGCCGTTCGTCCTCTCGGGAGACGCATCCGCGTGGCCCGGCGACCGTCCACGCCGGGCGGGCGTCAGTTCGCTCGGGGTCGGCGGGACCAACGCTCACGCGATCTTCGAGCAGGCGCCCGACGAACCGGCTGGCGCGCCCGGACCACCGGAACACGTCCTCGCCCTCTCGGCCGTCAACCCGGTGGCACTCGACGCGCTGCAGTCCGACCTCGCCGATCATCTCGAGCGCGAGCCCGCCCTCGAACTCGCCGACGTCGCGCACACGCTCGCCACCGGGCGACGCGTTCACGCTCATCGCCGCGTCGTGACCGTCACCGACACACGTGCGGCACCCGGCCAGCTGCGCGATCTCGACCGCCGACGCTCGTTCACGTCAGGGGCCGACGAGCACCCTTCCCGCCTCGTGTTCCTGTTCCCCGGCGGCGGCGCGCAGTACGCGTCGATGGCCCAGGGCCTCGATACTCGCTTCGAGGTGTTCCACGACACGCTCGACACGATCATCCGATCGGTGCGCGACGTCGACGGTCCCGATCTCGACCCGTTGCTGCGCGGCGGACGCCCCGACTCCGACGAGTTGCGCCGCGCGGACGTGTCGCTCCCCGCGGTCTTCGCCACGTCGGTGGCTCTCGCACGCCAGTGGGAGGCCTGGGGAGCCCGACCCGATGCGCTCCTCGGGCACAGCCTCGGCGAGTACGTGGTCGCTCATCTCGCCGGCGTCGTCGACCTCCACGACGCGACCGGCCTGGTCGTCACTCGCAGTCGCCTGATGACCGAGGCCGGGGCGGCGGTCGAGCAGGGCGTCGGGATGCTGTCGGTGGGACTGGCGGAGAAGGAGTGCCTCGACCGACTGCCGTCCGGCCTCGCCATCGCCGTGGTGAACACCACGGAGGACTGCGTCGTGGCCGGCCGCCACGACCTCATCGAGTCGTTCGCCGCCGAACTCGAGGGCGACGGTGTGTCGGCGCACCCGCTCCGGCTCGATGCTGCCGCTCACAGCCCGATCCTCGACCCGGTTCTCGATCGATTCCACGACGCGGTCCGTGCGGTCCGCCTCACGGCGCCCGCCACGCCCTACCCGTCGAATCTCACGGGCGACTGGATCTCATCGGAGCAGGCGACCGATCCGCAGTACTGGGTCGATCACCTGCGCGGCACGGTTCGGTTCGCCGACTGTCTCACCACGATCGGCACCGGTGGCCGGTGGGTCGGTGTCGAGCTGGGGCCGGGCCACGCGCTCTCGTCCGCCGCACGGCACCACGAGTCGGGCCCACACGCCGCCATCGCAGCGCTCCGGCACCCGAACGACTCGATCGACGACACCGTCCACTCGATCGGTGCGTTCGGGGCCATGTGGGCAGCGGGTGTCCCCTCGCCTCCCACACCCCCGCTCGGCGACGGTCGAGTTCGCCGGCGGCTGCCGACGTATCCGTTCCAGCGCACGCGCCACTGGATCGACCCCGGCGACGCGACGGTCCGTCCGGTGGTCACCGGGGTCACGACCGGTTCCGCGGCGGCCCCGTCGATCAGTCGCATCCCCGACTCGGCCGACTGGTTCTGGGAACCGATCTGGATCACGGGCGCACCCGCCGGAGAGTCGACCGCCCGCCGCACCGAGTCGATCTGGATCGTCGACGGAGCTGCGTCGACGAGCCGGCTCGCCGCTGCGGTTACCGACGAGTTGCGTCGACGCGGCATGACGGTCGTCGAGTGGCCCGACGGCGATGTCGATGCGCTCCGCGGCGCCGACGACGTCGTGCTGCTCCTGATCGGACGCGACGGACCCGATCACGATCTCGACGCCGCCATCGACAGGTGGTCCACCCACGCGGTCGACCGGCTCGCCGAGCTGTCGCTGGCCCACGAACGTGTGTCGCTCGCAGCGATCACCATCGGCGCGAGCGACGCGTTCGGTCCCGCCATGCGGCCCGCCGACGCACTCGTCGCCGGACCCGTGATGGTCGCACCGCAGGAGTTCGCCGGGACGGCCAGCACCTGGATCGACCTCGAGCCCGACACCGTCGGCCGGGTCCCCGCCATCGTCGACGAACTCGTGGCCGAGACCGCTCGCGTGGCACTCGACGCGAACTCACGCGTGGTTCCCGAGCTGGTGCGACGGCGTGTCGACGATCCCCACACATTGGCCGACGTGGGTGCCGGCGTCGACGGCTCCCGGTTCGTCCCCGGCGGCGTCTACCTGGTCACCGGAGGCCTCGGTGACGTCGGATTCGTGTTCGCTCACCACCTGGCGGTGACCCACGGCGTCCGTCTGGCGGTCACCTCGTCGTCGCCGCTCCCGCCGGACGACGAGTGGGACGCCTGGATCGCACAGCACGGCTCGGCCGACCCGACGAGCCGACGCATCATCCGCGTGCGTGACCTCCGCGCGGCCGGGGCCGACGTCGAGGTCCTCGTCGCCGACGTCGCCGACCCGATCGCGGTCCGGCACGCCGTCGATCGGACGGTCGAGCGGTTCGGTTCGGTCGACGGCGCCATCCACGCCGCCGGCGCGCTCGACGATCAGCTCATCGCTCTCTCCGACCCCGAGACTCGGGCCGGGGTGATCCGACCGAAGGCGACCGCCGCCCTCGAGCTCGCCGCCGCCCTCGACGCCGTCGGCGGCCACCTCCTGCTGCTGCTGTCGTCGACGAGTACCACCATCGGCGCCGAGGGACAGGTCGCCTACGTCGCTGCCAACGCGGTGCTCGATGCGTCGATCGGCCGGAGGGGACGAGTCCGGGTCGTCACGCTCAACTCGGGCGCGTGGGCCGGCATCGGCCTCGCCGCCGACGCCGCACGCGTACTCCGCCTCGGCCTCGTCGACGGCGACCCGATCGACCACCCGGTCCTCACCGCTCGCCACTCTCTTCCCGGCGACGACGGCGCGGTGCGCATCGCCGGGCGACTCGACGCCCGACACGACTGGGTCGCCGGCGAGCACCGGACCGCCACGGGCACGTCGCTGCTCCCTGCAACCGGGCACCTCGAGCTGATGCTCGCCGCCTGTGCGGCCGCCGGGATCGAGCGACCGACGGTCTCCGACGTCTTGTTCATCGACCCGCTCGTCGTGCCGGACGATCGAATCGTCAGCGTGGGCGTGACGGTGCGTCCAGACGGCGATCGCCGGTGGAACCTCGAGGTCGAGAGCGACGATGGTCTCGGTCGGGGGTGGCGCACTCACTCCCAGGCCGTCGCTTCCGCCGATCGGCATGCCGTCGACGGTCGCGATCCCGGCGCCGGAGACTCCGGATCGGCCGATTCCGCGACGCGATTCGACCTCGCCGATCTCACCGCCGGGTTCGACCCGATGTCGACCCAGAAGGCGTCGCTCCGCGTCGGCCCGCGATGGGCTGCCGACCAGCTCGGGAGGGTCGCCGACGAGGTCGCCCGCGCCCGGCTCTCGTTGCCATCGCATCTCGAGGGCGACACCGACCACTGGCACGCCCACCCCGCACTCGTCGACCTCGCCGTCGGCCTCGGTGCAGCACTCCGCCCTGCGGACCTCGACGGACTCCTCGTTCCCGTGTCGCTCGACGCTCTCCGATGGCACCGCCGTCTTCCGGGGACCGTCGATGCCACGGCGAGGGCGGTCGAACGGACCGACCGGCGGGTCGTCGTCGACATCACGATCACGACCGTCGACGGCGAGCCGCTCGTCGACGTCGACCGTCTGGTCCTCCGTCGGCTCGAACCGGGCGCGTCGCTGCGCAGCGGGCCGGTTCCACGGACCAGCCGGTCGCGGGTCCCCCGCGGCGCATCGAGGTTCGTCGCGCTCGCCGAGGGAGCCGGTCTGCACGCCGACGACGCGGGCGATCTGCTCGAACGTGTGCTGTACGACGGCGCAGAACGGCTGATCGTCAGCACCGTCGACCTCGAGTCACTCCGCGATCGTGCGGCCGACGACGCCGACGCACACGGCGACGAGACGCCACCGCCCGCGCCCGCCGGCGGACTCACGGGTGCGTTGCAGCGCATGTGGGCCGATCTGCTCGACGTCGCGGTCGCCACCGACGACGACTTCTTCGAACTCGGCGGCCACTCACTCATCGCCATCCGCATGATCGCCCGCATCAATCGCGAGCTCGGGGTCCGCGTCGCGCTCGACGAGCTGCTCGAGGCGCCGACGATCGACGAGCTCGCCACCGTGCTGCGCACCGCCGATCCCGATGTCGATGACCGGGTCGGCGTCGACGACGTCCACGGATCCGGTGAGGCCGACGACGCCGATGGCGCCGCGGCCGGGATGGTGAGCTCTGCGACCGCGGCGACCGGTGCTCGCACGGACGCGCCGCCGCGCCGATCCCCGCGCACGCTCGTGCGACTCAACACGACCGGCGAGGGCACGCCCTTCACGGTCGTGCACGGGGCAGGCGGCAATGTGATGTTCCTCTCGCCGTTGGCGCGGTTGATGCGGAAGCGACGCCCGTTGGTCGGTGTCCAGGCGATCGGGATCGACGATCGCGACGAACCCGACCCGACGATCGAGGCGATGGCCGAGCGATACGTCGAGGCGCTCGCCGCCCAGACCGACGGGCCGCACCTCCTCGGGGGCTTCTCCGGAGGGGGATTGATCGCGCTCGACATGGGCCGGCGACTCCAGGAGCTCGGCCACGAGGTGCGGGGCGTCGTGCTGTTCGACAGCGTGCCACCCGGAGCGATGAGCCTGCCGCGCTGGTCGTCGCGCTGGAACGTCATCCGTCACGTCGCGACCGCCGGACCACGAGCGACCATGCCGTACCTGAAGAACCGATTCGGCGGTCGACTGCTGAAGTTGCTCGGTCCGCAACTCGAACACGGCGCCGAGCCCGTGCCACCCGAGCTCCGCGACCAACTCGAGGAAGGGGTTCGCGATCTGTACGACCACTTCACCGAGGTCGCCCTGCTCCATCGACCGTCGGTGGTCGAGTTCGACGTCGCGGTCATCAAGGCCGACCTCATGTGGCCCTACCAACCCGAGGACTACCACTGGTCGGAGTACGTCGCGGGCTCACTCGACGTGGTGACGACACCGGGCGATCACGAATCGATGTTCCGCCATCCCGACGTGACCGATCTCTGGGCGCGGATCGGCCCGATCCTCGACCGGTGGGACGATCACCCACACGACGAGCCGTCCGACGGGACCTGACGCGTTCCTCACCGGACCGTGACCCCTCCCTGACACCACGGAGAGCGGGAATGGGCGTACAGTCAGCGAGTGCCTCACCGAACGTCGCCCGGCGCCACCGACCCCGTCCGGGCCGGGCGCCACGGGCCGCGCGAAACCGTCATCACCGTCCGTGGTACCGCCACGAGCGATGGCACACGCACGCTCTGCGTGAAAACGCCCCACCGAACGACAGACAGACACCACCCTGAGCGTTCGAAAGATGACAGGTTTGTGTCATCCGTCCAGAATCGGCTCGATCCGGTTCTTTTCAAGGCATCCGCGCACCGTCCGATGGTAAGAGTGTGGACGTGAATGCGAGGCCAGGTGTGGGAGTGAACGGCGGTGCGGACCCGTCAGTCACCGACGAACTCTCGACCGACCCCGCCGTGATCGAGCCGACCGCGGCTCCGTCCGACGCACCGGCCGACGCCGACGTCGACGCGGAGAGCGGCTCCGGGCCGATCTACGGCCCCGGGGGGATCGAGCGACGAGCGCGCAAACGTGTGCGCCCGACCGCCGTGAAGCGGGCCATGATCGCCGCCGACTTCGCCGCGCTCATCGTCGGTGCCGCGATCGCGTTCGCCGCACAGGCGGTGCTCCGTCCCGCCCCCAGCTTCGTGGTCCTCGACCACGTCCTGCTCGTCGCCGCCAGCCTCCCGGCGTTCGCCGCCGGAGCTGCGATCAACCATCTCTATCTCGCGAGGGCCAACGAGCGCCGCATCGTCGAGGCGGGCAACGTCATCAAGACCGTGTTCACCGGCGTGGCGTTCCTCGTCCTGCTCTCGTTCGGCATCCAGTACGACTCGCTCTCGCGTTTCTACGTCGGCGCACTCTTCGTCTGCGCCACCGCGGCGATCCTGTTCGAGCGTCGGTACGTCCGAGCTCGCCTCCGCACCCTCCGCGAAGAGGGCCGCATGCTTCGCCGCATCGTCATCGTGGGCACCGACCCACATGCGATCGGTCTGCTGCACGCCTACCAGCGCAACCCGTCGCTCGGCTATCAGGTCGTCGGCTTCGTCGGCGACGACGACATCGGCGAGCGCAACGGAGTCGAGGTCATCGGCAAGATCGACGAGCTCGAGCAGGTGCTCCAGGCCAACCGTGTCGGCGGCGTCGTGGTGTCGCTCGCCTCGGTCGCCACCAACGAGGTCAACCAGCTGACGCGTCGCCTCACCGACGGCGGCTACCACGTCGCACTGTCCTCGGCGCTCCGCGACATCGACGTCACGCGCCTGCGTCCGCAGAGCCTCGACGGACGCACCATGATCTACGTCGAGCCGACCATCCGTCACGGATGGCGCGCGGTCGCGAAGCGGGCCTACGACATCGCTCTCGCCGGAACCGTGTTCGTGCTCACGCTGCCCATCCAGCTCATCGCCGCCCTCCTCATCAAGACCACGTCGCGCGGGCCCGTGTTCTTCAAGCAGGTCCGGGTGGGCAAAGACGGCGAGCTGTTCGAGGTCATCAAGTTCCGCACGATGATCGTCAACGCCGAGGAGAAGCTCGCCGAGCTCCGCGAGCAGAACGAGATGGACGGGCCGCTCTTCAAGATGAAGCACGACCCGCGCATCACCAAGGTCGGCCGCTACCTCCGCAAGTTCTCCATCGACGAGCTGCCGCAGCTCTACAACGTGCTCCTCGGATCGATGAGCATGGTCGGCCCCCGCCCCGCGCTCCCCAGCGAGGTCGAGGAGTGGGACGAGGAGACCCTCGACCGCCTGCGGGTCATGCCCGGCCTGACCGGCATGTGGCAGGTGTCCGGTCGCTCCGACAGCACCTTCGAGGTCTACAAGCGGATGGATCTGTACTACGTCGACAACTGGTCGCTGGTGCACGACGTCAAGATCTGCGCCCGCACCGTCGGCGTCGTGCTCAAGGGCAGCGGCGCCTCCTGACCCGGCCGGAGCTGCGGTCGCCGCCGTCGCTCCGTTCGATCGACCGTTCGACGTCAGCTCGTCGCGGCGATCGCGTCGGCAACTGCGAGGGCACGCCGGGCGTTCTCGACGTGCAGGTTCTCGATCATCCGTCCGTCGACCGTGACGACGCCACGGCCGTCGGCCACCGCCTCGTCGAACGCGGCGATGACCCGCCGGGCGTGATCGATCTCGTCGGCGGTCGGTGACCACGCGTCGTTCGCTGGCTCGACCTGGCTCGGGTGGATCAGCGTCTTGCCGTCGAAGCCCATCTCCATGCCCTGGCGACACTCGGCGGCGAACCCGTCGGGGTTCTTCACGTCGTTGTAGACCCCGTCGAGGATCACGACGTCTTCGGCCCGGGCCGCGAGGACCGACGCAGCCAGGTGCGGAACGAGCGGGTGACGACCGGCGACGATCGGCGAGCGCAGCTCGCGGGCGAGATCGTTGGTGCCCATCACGAGCACCGACACCCGGGGGTGTGCGGCGATGTCGCGCACGGCGTAGATGGCGGCGGGTGTCTCGATCATCGGCCAGATCGACACCGAGTCGGGAGCTCCGGCTGCGGTGAGCCGCGCGGCGACCGCGTCGACGGCGGCGACCGAGTCGACCTTCGGGATCACGACCGCCGATGGTGCGGCGGTGGCGGCAGCGTCGACGTCGGCGGCGCCCCACTCGGTGTCGAGCCCGTTGCAGCGGATCGTGAGCTCTCGTCCTCCGTATTCCCCCGACGCCACGGCTGCGACGGCCTTCGCGCGTGCGTCCGGCTTGGCGTCGGGCGCAACGGCGTCTTCGAGATCGAAGATGATGGCGTCGGCGGGGATGGTCTTCGCCTTCTCGAGCGCCCGCTCGTTGGCGGCGGGCATGTAGAGGACGGATCGTCGGGGTCGGAGATCGCTCATGAGTCGGCTCCTGCGTAGACGGCCGCGAGATCGGGGTCGCGGGCGGCGAGCTGTTCGGCGAGGGCCACGACGACGCGGCACTGCTTGACCGATGCGTCGTCCTCCATCTTCCCGTCGAGCATGATCGCCCCGGTGCCGTCGCCCATGGCGTCGATGACCCGACGGGCGTGCGCCACCTCGGCCGGGTCGGGGCTGAAGACCTTCTTGGCCACGTCGATCTGCGCCGGGTGGAGGCTCCACGCGCCGACACATCCGAGCAGGTAGGCGTTGCGGAACTGGTCCTCGCACGCCACGACGTCCTTGATGTCGCCGAACGGTCCGTAGAACGGGAGGATCCCGTGCGTCACGCACGCGTCGACCATGCGAGCGATCGTGTAGTGCCACAGATCCTGCTGATACGTGGAACGGTCGGCGTGGATGTCGGTCTCCCCGTCGGCGCCCGCCGGCGGATCGTCACGCACGAGGTACCCGGGGTGCCCACCGCCCACCCGGGTGGTCTTCATCCGCCGGTTCGCGGCGAGGTCGGCGGGACCGAGCGAGAGACCCTGCATGCGAGGTGACGCACCACAGATCGCCTCGACGTTGGACACGCCACGAGCGGTCTCGAGGATGGCGTGCACGAGGATCGGTGTCGTGCGCCCGGCCTTCGCTTCGAGCTGCGCCAGCAATCGGTCGACGTAGTGGATGTCCTCGGGGCCCTCGACCTTGGGGATCATCACGACGTCGAGCGCATCGCCGCACTCGAGGACCGCGGCGGTGAGGTCGTCGAGACACCACGGCGAGTCGAGGCTGTTCACCCGGGTCCAGAACTGGGTGTCGCCGAACTCGACCGATTGCGCCACCTCGACCAGACCGGCCCGCGCCGCGTCCTTCTGGTCGGACGGAACGCCGTCTTCGAGGTTGCCCAGCAGGATGTCGACGGTCGGCGCGATGGCGGGGACCTTCGACCGCATCTTCTCGTTCGACGGCGGGAAGAAGTGGATCATCCGACTCGGCGGGAACGGGATCTCGGTCACCGGCTCGGGTGCGCCGACGGCGAGGGGACGGAAGAAGTCTCGGGGAGGCCGCATCGCCGTCGAGGCTAGGAGCGACGTGGAACGCGACCGAAGTCACACGTTCCGGGAGCGCTCGCAGCGGGTGAGGCGGTGGTCACTGCTGGTCACCCGTCAGGAACACCCGCCCGTCGGCGGTCTCGACCAGGCCGTCGGCGATCAGCCCTGCGACGATCCGCGCATCGAAGGCATCGGCCGTGTGGGGACCGTCGGCGAGTGCCGCCATCACCTCGCCGCGTCGCTGGCGGTCGCTGCCCTCGAACCGGGCCTGACGCCCGCTGACGCCCGCGGAACCGACGGCTGGATCGGGATCGGGGAAGCCGTCGAGCCGCCACCGACACCTCGACCGGAGGGGGCACTCGCCGCACGTCGGGTTCGGCCGACAGATCATCGCACCGAGGTCCATGACGACCTGGTTCCAGGTCCATCCCTCACCCAGCGGCACGGCGGCGTCGGCGGCCGCCTGGGCGCGCTTCGGAGTGAGCCGTTCGCCCTCGACGCGAGCGAGGATGCGAGCGATGTTCGTGTCGACGACCGCCACGTCGCGTTCGAACGCGAAGGCCATCACCGCCCGTGCGGTGTAGGGACCGATCCCCGGGAGCGCGAGCAAAGCGTCGAGGTCGTCGGGAAGTCGGCCCCCGTGATCGGCCACGACGGTGGTGGCCGTGGCGTGAAGATTCCGGGCCCGGCGGGGGTAGCCGAGTCCCTGCCACAGCCGGAGGACGTCGGCGAGCGACGCTGCCGAGCACGCCGTCGGCGTGGGGAACCGTTCGAGGAACGCCTCCCATTTCGGGATCACTCGCTCGACCCGCGTCTGCTGGAGCATGACCTCCGACACGAGGATCTCCCACGGATCGCGGGTCCGCCGCCAGGGCAGGTCGCGCATCCGCGGCACTCCCCAGGCGAGCACCGCCCCGGCGTCGATCATGGTTCTCGTGCTCGGTCGCGGCTCTCCCGCACGCGATCGTGCACGAGAACGGGGAACGACCGGGATTCGGAACGACCGGGACTCAGTCGGCCCAGACGTCCTGGCCGTCGTACGGACGCTTCCGCTCGGGCGCGTACTCCTTCTTCCAGATCAGGACCTTGCGCGTGAAGTAGCAGACCTCTTTGCCGTCCTGGTTGAACCCCTTCGTCTCGACGGTGACGACGCCACGGTCGGGCTTCGACGACGACGGCTTCACCTCGAGCACCCGCGTCTCGGCGTGGATCGTGTCGCCGTGGAACGTCGGGAACTTGTGCTGCAGCGTCTCCACTTCCAGGTTGGCGATGGCCGCACCCGACACGTCGGGCACGCTCATGCCGAGGACCAACGAGTACACGAGGTTGCCGACGACCACGTTGCGGCCCTGCACCGACTCGGAGGCGAACCAGTCGTTGGTGTGCAACGGGTGGTGGTTCATCGTGATCATGCAGAAGAGATGATCGTCGTACTCGGTGATCGTCTTGCCGGGCCAGTGGCGCAGCACGTCGCCGGGCGTGAAGTCCTCGAGGTAGCGGCCGAAGGGGCGCTCGTGAGTGGTCATGCCGACGACGGTACCGGTGCGCCGCCGGGGCGGACCAATGCCTCCTCGGCCGTCAGCTCGGGCGAGTCACGTGTCACCGTCGCGGTTGATGCGATCGGCGACCTCGTCGACGCTCAACTCGACGTGCTCGTCGCGGAACCCGGCACCGTCGGTCGCCTGGATGACGTCTTCGATCGGCTCGCGTTTGCCCCACCGCAGCGCGAAGTCGATCTTCGTCTCGCCACGGGCGGCCTCGGTGCGGGCGAGCTCGCGGAGGCGGGTGAGCCGGTCCCGCCGCTCGATCTTCCACGGCCCGATCCGCAATGACGCGTACGCGATGGCACCGAGGAGGATCGGGAAGAAGAACTGGGCCAGCCGGTACGCGGCGACACCCAGCGTCGCCGTGTTGCGGGTGAGGCCGAAGCCGACCAGGACACCGACGTACGTGATGTCGACGTACCCGAGCCCACCCGGGGTGATCGGGATCGCAGCGAGCAGGTTGGCGAGACCGAAGGCGACGATGAGCGCGTCGATGTCGAGGGATCCACCGAAGGCGCGCAGGAACACCCAGAGCGCAGCGGCGTCGATGAGCCAGTTCGCGAGCGCGAACGTCACGACCTTGCGCAGCATGTCCCGGTCGCTGACGAGGTCCTCGACGCGTTCACCCACTCGCCGGAGAGCGACCGCCCAGCGATCCTCGTCGACCCGGAGGCGTCGTGCG